>JBAUOM010000360.1:0-5067 GCA_049579765.1 Xanthobacteraceae bacterium | reverse complement strand
TCAAATACCTGCCGGCGAACCCGGCCTCCAGCTTCCGCGCCATCCACGAGTCGCTGATCAACTACGGCGGCAACAAGATGCCGGAGTTCCTCACCTGCACGCATGAGGAATCCGCGGTCGGCATGGCGCACGGCTATTTCAAGGTCGCCGGCAAGCCGCTGATGACGCTCTGCCACGGCACCGTCGGCCTGCAGCACGCGGCGATGGAGGTGTACAACGCCTGGTGCGATCGCGTGCCCGTCATCGTCGTCGGCGGCAACGACCTCGACGCCGCGCACCGGCCGCCGGGCGTGCCCACCATCCACTCCGCGCAGGATATCAACGCGCTGGTGCGCGATTTTACCAAGTGGGACGACACGCCGGTCTCGCTGCAGCACTACGCCCAGTCGTTCGTGCGCGCCTACAAGATCGCGATGACGCCGCCCTACGGGCCGGTCGCGATCTCGCTCGACGCCGGCCTGCAGCAGGAGCCCATACGCGACAACGGCGAGAAGCTCTACATCCCGCGTTACGTGGCCAGTGCGCCGCCGCAGGGCGATTCCGGCGCGGTGCGCGAGGCGGCGCGCCTCCTGGCCAACGCCGAGCGCCCGGTGATCGTGGTCGACCGCGTGGCGCGCACCGCGGACGGCGTGCCGCTTCTGGTCGAGCTCGCCGAGCTGTTGCAGGCGCCGGTGGTCGATCAGGGCGGCCGGATGAACTTCCCGAAAACCCACTACCTCAGCCGTCCGCCGACCGTGATCGGAAATGCCGACGTCATCATCGGCATGGAGCTGTCCGACTTCTGGGGGGTCGTGAACGCCTTTATCGACAACGGCCAGCACGGCATCGGCATCAACACGTCCAAGATCAAGCCCGACACCAAGCTGATCAGCATCAGCTCGGTCGATCTCATCACCAAGTCGAATTACCAGGACCTGCAGCGCTTCCAGGTGGTCGACGTGTCCATGCCCGGCGACGCGCAGGCGACGCTTCCAGCGCTGATCGAAGCGGTGAAATCGGCCATCCCGAACGACCGCAAGGCCGCGATCGAGAAACGCGGGGAGGCGATCAAGAAAGCGTACGCCGAAGGCAAGGAGCGTGCGCGGCAGACGGCCGCGCTCGCCTGGGATGCGAGCCCGATCAGCACGGCGCGCCTGGTGATGGAGACCTATGCCCAGATCAAGGACCTCGACTGGTCGCTGGTGGCGTCGTCCGGCAACGTGAGCAACTGGCCGAACCGGCTGTGGCCGATGCAGAAGCATTACCAGTGGCTCGGCGCATCCGGCGGCTACGGCGTCGGCTACGGCGCGCCGGCCTCGGTCGGCGCGGCGCTCGCCAACCGCGACCTCGGCCGGTTCTCGGTCAGCATCCAGTCCGACGGCGACCTGATGTACGCGCCGGGCGTGCTGTGGACCGCCGCCCGCCACAAGATCCCGCTGCTTGCGGTCATGCATAACAACCGCGGCTATCACCAGGAGGTCATGCACGTCCAGCGCCTGTCCAATTTCCGCAACCGCGTGGCTGCGCTGGGCGGCGACATGGGTCCGGTCGGCACCAGCATCGAGAATCCGGACATCGAGTATCACAAGCTGGCGGAATCGATGGGCTGGTGGGCGAAGGGGCCGATCAAGGACCCCGCCGAACTGGGGCCCGCGATCAAGCAGGCGGTCGCCGTGGTGAAATCGGGCCAGCCGGCGCTGGTCAATGTCTGGACCCAGCCGCGCTAGGGGAGGCCGTTCCATGCGTTTCGTTCGTCTGAGTGGGCTGGCGGCGCTCGCCGCCGGCCTCGTCGTCGGCTGCGGCGCGGCGTTGGCCGCATCGGCCGAGAACGGCAAGACCGCCTTCATCCAGCACGGGTGCTGGCAGTGTCACGGTTTCCAGGGGCAGGGCGGCGTTGCCGGCCTGAAGCTGGCGCCCGATCCCATTGCGTTCGAGGCGTTCACGGCGTTCGTGCGCGGCAGCAATCGGTTCATGCCGCCGTACATGGAGGCGATCCTTCCGGACGCGGATCTCGCCGATATCTACGCCTACCTGCAGTCGATCCCGAAGCCCGCCGACTACAAGGGCATCCCGCTGCTCAACCAGTAGCGCCGCGGGTGTTGGTGATTGCGCCATCATCCTCCGAAGAGGTGAACGTTTCGCCGTGCCGTCGTCCCCGCGCAAGCGGGGACCCATGGTGCCCGAAACCGTGACCTCCGGCGTATGGATCCCCGCGTTCGCGGGGATGACATCCATGTTGGTCACGCTTTTTTTGGATGGTCGTCCGCTCTCACAAATCCAGCACCAGGCGATCGCTCTTGCAGCCGGCGCAGCAGATCATGACCTTGGTGTTGGAGGCCTGCTCCTCCTCGGTCAGGATCGCGTCGTGGTGCTCGGGCACGCCGGAGATGATGCGTTGCTCGCAGGCGCCGCAGATGCCGAGCTCGCAGGAATAGTCGACATCCACGCCGGCATCGAGCAGCACTTGCAGGATGCTCTTGCCCTCGGGAATGACGAATTCCCGCCCCGAGCGGGCGAGCTCGACGACGAAGCCGCCCTTCTTGTCCGCCTCCTGCTTGGGGGTGAAATATTCGATGTGGATCTGCCCAGGCGGCCAGTCGGCGGTCGCGGCCTCGAACGCCTTGAGCATCGGCGTCGGTCCGCAACAATAGAGGTGGGCATCCTTGGGCGCTTCGGCGACGATCGCCGCGACGTCGAGGACCTTGCCCGCGCTTTCGTCGTCGAAGTGGAATTGCGCCGGCGCCATGGCTTCGAGCGCCTGCAGGAACGCCATGTCCGATCGCGAACGGGCGGCGTAATAGAGCGTCCAGGAGCGCCCGAGCCGGTCCAAGCGCTGCACCATGCACCAGATCGGGGTGATGCCGATGCCGCCGGCGAGCAGCACGACGTGGCTGGCGCTCTCCACCAGCGGGAAATTGTTGCGCGGGGCGCTGATCTTGAGGGTCCTGCCGACGCGCAGCTCGTCGTGCACGTAGCGCGAGCCGCCGCGGCTCGCCGGATCACGCTTGACGCCGATGGTGTAGTGCGACGGATCGGGCTCGGCCTCGATCAGGGAATATTGCCGCACGAGCCCATTCGGCAGATGCAGGTCGATATGGGCGCCGGGCTCGTAGCTGGGGAGCGGCTTGCCGTCGAGCCGCGTGACCTCGTAGAGGTGGGTGTCGCGCGCCGCGTACCGGATCGCGGTCACGCGCACGTCGATCAGACCGTCCGCCTTGGCCGCGGCGGCCTCGGCGGGGGTGGCGATCGCGGTATTCACCCAACTGCTCTCCTGCGGCAGCGCCCGCGTCATCGGGCAGGACAGCCGGTTTGTCAATTATCGGTCATGAAATAGGCTTCGAGCGCAAGGGCGCCAAGCCACGCCGCACGGCGACCGGGAAGACGCCGTGCGCGCGCTTGCCCTTCGCTGGCAGCGGGGGATTGCGGCAAAAAGCAAACCGCCCCCCGGAGCGATCCGGGAGGCGGCGATGTGGCGCCGGCGTGCGCGGCTTCAGGCCGCGGCGGCAAGATTGCCGAACCGCTCGAGGTTTTCCTTCTGCTTCTCGTTGCGCGGCGGCAGCTTGAACAGGCGCGCGGCGGTGCCGCCGAGAATGTTGTTCTTGGCCTTCTCGGTGAGGAACGGCAGGTCGTAGATCGTGCTCGGCAGGTCGAAGTCCCAGTGCGGGTAGTCCGAGGAATAGAGCAGCTGCGTCTCCGCGTTGATCATGCGGAAGGTGCACTCCAGCGCCTGGCGATCCTGGATCTCCATCGGCTGCGAGGAGTAATACATGTCGCGCATGTAGTCGGACGGCTTCTTCTTGAGGAGCGGAGCCTCCGACGGGCGCATCATGTATTCGTGGTCGAGCCGCTGCATCAGGAACGGGATCCAGGCCAGCCCGGATTCGATCCAGATCACCGGCAGCTTGGGGAAACGCTCGCCCATGCCGTTGATGACCCAATTGGTCAGGTGCAGGATGTTGTAGAAGGTGAAGCCGAGGGCGTGCACCGACAGGAAGCGGTTGCAGGCCCGGAACACCGGCTCGTTCCAGTTCGGACCGGAATGGAACGCGAGCGCGAGGCCGCGCTCCTGCATCGCGCCGTAGAGCCGCATATAGGCGTTGTCGTTGACCTGCAGGTGCCGCACCGTCGTGACCATGAAGCCGGTCACGCCCTTGCGGCCGCCGAAGGTCTCGACCTGGCGCAGGCAGGCGGCCGGATCCGAGAACGGCAGGCACAACATGGAGTACATGCGGCCGCCGGATTCAGGCAGCACCTTCTCGGTGACCCAGCGGTTGTAGGCCCAGCAGAGGTCGACCTCCATCTCCTTTTGCGGATGCATGCCAATATTGAGCATGCCGGTCGGGAACAGGCAGGAATAGTCCACGCTCATCGCGTCCATCCAGCGCTCGCCGAGCTGCACGTCGCGATGCTTGCCGCCCTGATCGGTCTTTTCGGACTTGCGCAGCGGGTAGCGTGTCACGCGCCCGCCCATGTCCTGGATGAAGCCGGCGTTGGTCGGCACGATCGCCGCGCGGTCGGTTTGGGCGCGTCCGCCCATGGTCCACTGGCGGAAAACGTCGTTCTCCATGTACGGCAGGATATCTGCGTAGTGCTCGTTCTCGTAATGGTGAGCGTCCACGTCCACGATCAGGATGTCGTCGAGATGGCGCTGCGCCGCCTGCTTGCGGGCGTGGGCGAGCAGCCTGGACGTATTGAGTTCGTCGACGGATACGCGCCGGCCGCGTTCAGCGAGGAGGTCCATGGTTCGTCTCCTGACGTTTCCAAATTCCCTGCGGAGGACTCCGCTATCGATACTATTTGTGCACGATCTTTTCCGAAAACCGGTTCCCAGTCTTCGGGATCATGCACTAGCGACCGGTCCAGCTCTGCCACATGCCGAGCTCGAACACCGCGAGATTCGCGGCGCGCAACAGGCCGCTTGCAGTAATCATGACGTCGGTCGCGGTGGCGCCGCCGCGCTCGGGGAGCGGCAACAGCTGTTCGCCCGCTTCCACGTGCGCCGCGTAGGTCTTGCACACCGCGGCCATCAGCGCCTGCAGCGCCTGCGTGCTCAAGAGGTCGCGCCGGCCGCTCGCCAGCGCGCGCTCG
>JBAUOM010000359.1:0-2328 GCA_049579765.1 Xanthobacteraceae bacterium | reverse complement strand
GGACGAGCTCGCGATGCGCGGAAGCGCATCGTTCGCGGTGCTGCCCACCGTGTAGCCGGACGGAGCGGCGCAGATGACTTTACGCAATCTGCGCAAGCTTGATTGCGCTGCGAAATCCGGGATCGGTGGCGCCCGGCGAGATTGTCCTGCATTGGGCGCAGCCGGTCATCGGGCCGCGCTTCGCGCCGGCCTGTTGGCTCCATGCGGGCTATGCGGGCATGTTCGCGATGGTGCTGTCGTCTGCGCGCGCGCGCGCCGTCGCCCCGAACAACACGTCGAATTCGCGCCGCAGCACGGCGTCGACCTCGCGGAGCGTGACCGGGCGGCCGAGATCGGCGAGGCTGGTCACGCCGTAGCGCGGCTCGCGCACGCCGCAGGGCACGATGCCGGCATAATGGGAGAGATCGCAGTCGATATTGAGGGCGAGACCGTGGAGCGTGACCCAGCGCTTGATGCGCACGCCGACGGCCGCGATCTTGTCCTCGCACCCGGCCCCCTTCTCCGGGCGCCGCACCCACACTCCGATGCGGTCGTCGCGCCGCTCGCCGGCGACGTCGAACGCCGCCAAGCTGCGGATGATCCATTGCTCGAGCGTGGCAACGAAGCGCCGTACGTCCGGCCCGCGGCGCTTGAGGTCGAGCATCACATAGGCCACCCGCTGCCCGGGGCCGTGATAGGTGAACTGCCCGCCGCGGCCGGTCGGATGGACCGGGAAGCGCGCCTCGATCAGTTCCGCCGGCCTGGCGCTAGTTCCGGCGGTGTAGAGCGGCGGATGCTGGAGGAGCCAGATCAGCTCCGGCGCGTCGGCCCGCGCGATCGCGGCGGCGCGCGCCTCCATGTCCGCGAGCGCCGTCTCGTAGCGGACGAGGCCGTCGCCGATGCGCCACTCCACCGCGGCCGAACCCGGCGGCGGATGCAGCCCGACCCTGACATGATTGCGCGTGCTCATCGCCCGGTGATCGTGCCTTGTGGCCCCGTGCGTCGCGTTCGCTTGGCGCAAGCGATGCCGGAGCCTGGCGACGCACGGCCTTGGAAGTCAAGGAACTTGCGCGCTGCCCGAGATATGGGTTGAACATGCGGCCCCGCCGATCCTGCGACCCCGCCGCCGGGCTCGGCGCCGGCACGTCCGGGAGGCCTCGCCGCGGCGCCCGGTCCCAGAGCAAATGGGCCCGGCACGGCAGCCGGATGGTGGCGATACGCCGGCCCGCAGGGGTTGCCGCGCGGCGGGGGACCGACCCTTGTTCCGCAGGGGGCGATTTGTTACATCGAGCCCCGTCGCTCCAACGCGAGGCCGCAGCGCCCGCGTTCACTCCATCTGCGGTCGTGGCGGAATTGGTAGACGCACTAGCTTGAGGTGCTAGCGGGGCAACCCGTGGAGGTTCGAGTCCTCTCGACCGCACCATTGAATGTCTAAGCACGTGAGATGATTTGCCTATTCTGCGGCGTCCCCCCCAGCCGTCGTCGGACCCGTCATCGGCTGAGGGAAGAGGATTCTCACTGGGTCTTCGCTCTCGCTTTTTCATCGCCATTTGCCCCGAATGCGCCGGTCAGCAGCACGCATCTACAGGGAGGTTGCCGCAGTCCGGATCCCCCGGCATCTGCTCAGGTCCGAGTTCGAACCGAGCCAGTCGCGCCAAGAGGCGGCGCTGCTCGCCAAGTCGCGACCGTGATGCTGACGCCGATGAGTTACCGGCATCAGGCACTGCTCTCTACTTGAAGTCGCCGGGCTTGGCGCCGGCCCAAATCTTGGGATCGAGCTGGACGATCATGAGCGCGCACGGCTCTTTCCCGAGCGTGCCGGAGCGATGTCCAACTCGGCCCTGCGCATCCGGCTTGGCATCCTGATCGCCGCCGAAAGCGACATCGCCTGGCCCCATCTCCACCTGGGAGCCGTCCATGGCCTCTACGAACCAGCGGCCCGATAGAACCGAGATCCATTGCGGCTTCGGATTCTCGTGCCAGTCACCGGTCCAGCCGACCGGCAGAATGCAGAACAAGAGGCTGCTCTCGCCCGCGAGCAGATGATCGTTCCACTGGGAGGCTGCTTTGCCGCCCATGCTCTGCCATTCAAAGTTGGTCAATTCGCACCGCGTCTGGTGCGTGACCCCCTCATCGTCGGTCCACAGATGCCAATAGGAGACCTTCGGGGTTTCAGGGTTTACCATTCGCTGCCTTCGCGGGATCGCCACCGATCTCATATTAGGGCACCTCGAAAAATAGCTGCTTGTCTCGACCTGTGCGAATCTGATGCGTGAGATTTTGATTCGCAGAGGCGACGATGGGTCAGCTGGGATTTTTCGATGCCGATAAGCGCTTGCAGGCCTTGTC
>JBAUOM010000358.1:0-10645 GCA_049579765.1 Xanthobacteraceae bacterium | reverse complement strand
CCGCAATCCCGTCACGATGAACGGCAGCGCCGCCGGCAGCACGATGTTCCACCACAGTTGGCGTTCCGAGCAGCGGAAGGCGCGACCGACCTCCAGCAGTTTCGGGTCGACGCTTTTGACGCCTTGGTAGGTGTTGATCACCATCGGGAAGAAGGCGAACAGGAACAGGATGATCACCTTCGCCGTGGTATCGAAGCCGGCCCACAGCACGATCAGCGGCACGAGCGCGACCGAAGGAATGGAATAGAGGAAGGTGATGTAGACGGTAAGCGCGACGTCGAGCACCCAGAAGCGCGCGAGCAAGAGCCCGATGCCGATCCCCGCCACCACAGCGAAAGCAAAACCGATCGCGAGCACGACCAGGCTCGGCCACAGATAGGTCCACAATTCCCCGCTCATCACCATCTCATACGCCGCCACGGCCACTTTGCTCGGCGAGGTGAACAGCACCGGGTCGACGTTCCACGCCGCCACCTCCCACAGCGCCAGCGCGATCGCGAGCGACACGGCACGGATGGCGAGATTGACCAATTGGCGGCGATGCCGGCGCGCGGCCGCCGCCCGCTCGGCACGCGCCTGATCGCCGGACAGGTCCAGCGTGGTACCGGACAGCTCGCCGCGGGCCTGCTCGAGGGTGGTCACGCGACCTCTCTCGGTGCGCGAAGGTTGCGCGGTTTCGCGGTATGGAGCTGGTGCCAGATGTGCAGGCGGAGCTCGGCAAAGCGCGGATCGGATCGCACCGCATCGGGATTGCGCGGCCATCCGAACGGCATGTCGAGCACCTCCTTGATGCGGCCCGGGCGGGCGCTCATCACCGCGATGCGATCGCCAAGCAGGATCGCCTCGTCGATCGAATGAGTGATGAACACCATGGTCTTGCGCTCATCGGGCCGCTCCATGAGCGCGAGCAGCTCCTCTTGCAGGATCTCGCGCGTCTGCGCGTCGAGCGCGGCAAAGGGCTCGTCCATCAGCAGGACCGACGGGTTCATGGCGAGCGCGCGCACCAGTCCCACGCGCTGCTGCATCCCGCCGGAGAGCTGATAAGGGTATTGGCGCTCGAAGCCGGTGAGCCCGACGAGTTCGAGGTAATGCGCGACCCGCGTGCGGATGTCCGCGCGCGGCACGCCCGCCATCGCCAGGCCGAAGGCGGCATTGTCGTAAACGGTCTTCCACGGGAGCAGGCCGAAGTGCTGGAATACCATGGCCACCCCGTCCGGCGGCCGCCCGGCGACCTGCTGGCCGTGGACGAGAAGCCTGCCGCTGCTGAGATCGGTGAGGCCGGCAATGCAGCGCAGAAGCGTGGTCTTTCCACAGCCCGAGGGGCCCACGACGCACATGATCTCATCGCGGCGGACCGACACCGACAACTGATGGAAGGCGACGACGGCGCCGTCGAGGAAGAGCTTGCTTGCGCCCTCGGCGACGATGGCAGGCTCGACGAGCGCAGCCCCGGCAACCATGCCTATCCCTCCCCGTGGGCTGTCTTCGCCCAGCCGCCATGCCCCTTGGATTAAGGGCCTAGTGGCGGCAAGTCTCCGCAAAAAACGTTGGAAACGCAATGCGCCATGCGCAAACCCGCCGCCGCCGCCCCCGGTCCGCTCCCGCCCCGCGCGCTGCATGAGTGGGCGGCGAACGGTCTCGTGATCATCAACGTGCGGGGCGGGCGGGAATGCAGGGAACCGTTGCGGTTGCGATGCAGCATCCGCCCGACCGCGACCATTGGCTGCTTGCGCACTGCCGGATTGCCCCCATGATGCGGCGACCCGCCCGGTGGGGAGTGCCGACGCGGTCGCGCGACGTTATGGGATCATATGCAAGCCTATATCGAAGGCCGGAACATCAATCTCACCTTTCGGCCGCCGAACCGTGGACCCGTACGCGCGTTGCGCGGGTTTGACATCGACATCGGCGAAGGCGAATTCCTGTCGATCGTCGGACCGTCCGGCTGCGGCAAGAGCACGTTCCTCAACGTGCTGCTCGGCCTGCTGCGGGCCGATTCCGGCGATCTCACCTTGGGCGGCAGGAGGATTGCCGGTCCCGGCTCCGACCGGGCGATGGTGTTCCAGGAGTTCGGCCTCCTGCCCTGGCGGACCGTGCAGAGCAATGTCGAACTCGGATTGGAATTGAAGGGCGTCGCCGCCGGCGCGCGTCGCGGCATATCGGCGCGTTTCATCGAGATGGTCGGCTTGAGCGGCTTCGAAGGTCATTACCCGCATGAATTGTCGGGCGGCATGAAGCAGCGCGTCGGCCTTGCCCGCGCGCTCGCCACTGATCCCGACGTGCTGCTGATGGACGAGCCCTTCGCCGCGCTCGATGCGCAGACGCGCGACCTGATGCAGGTCGAGCTGCTGCACATCTGGCAGGCGGCGCGCAAGACCGTCCTGTTCGTCACCCATCAGATCGACGAGGCGATCTATCTGTCCGACCGCGTCATGGTAATGACCAAGCGTCCGGGCCGCGCCAAGAAGATCTTCGCGGTCGACCTGCCGCGCCCGCGCGACTACGAAATGCGGGTGACACCCGAATTCAACGATCTGAAACTCGAGATATGGCACACGCTGAAGGACGAAATCTCGGTCTAGTCGAAGCCGAGGACATCACGACGCGGCAGAGCTTTACGGAACGGCACCGCACCCTCCTGCTCGGCTGCGTGGCGGTGATGCTGTTCTTTGCCGCCTGGCAGGCGCTGTTTCTCGTCGTTCCGCTCAATCCGCTGTTCATCAGCAAGCCGAGCCTCATCGCCGAGGGCCTTCTCGATCTGATTGCAACCGGACAGCTGTTCGACGACCTGCGCGTCAGCGCCGTGCCCTTCGTATACGGGTTTACCGCCGCGGTCGTTGTCGGCGTGGCGGTCGGCATCGTGATGGGCTGGCGCGTACGCGTCGGTTACGCCCTCGATCCGCTGATGACCGTGCTCTACGCGAGCCCGCTGGTCGCGCTCGCGCCGCTGGTGGTCGTGTTCTTCGGCGTCGGCGTGGCGGGAAAGGCGATCATCATCTTCTCGCTCGCGGTCTTCCCGTTCATCTTCAACGCCTATGCCGGCGTGCGCGCGGTCGATCCGCTTCTGATCAGTGTCATCCGCTCGCTAGGCGGGAGCGAAAAGGACCTTTACTTCAAGGTCATCCTCCCGAGCACCCTGCCCTACATGGTCGCCGGCGCGCGTCTTGCCGTCGGCCGCGCCCTTGTCGGCGTGCTGGTCGGCGAGTTCTTCGCAGCATCGGAAGGGATAGGATATGCGATCGCCCGGTTCGGCGATTTGTACGCACTCGATCGCATGTTCGCCTGCATCCTCGTCATCATGGTCATCGCGGTCGTGCTCACCGAAGCCGTACGGTGGGCGGAGCGCGCGGCGTTTCCATGGCGAGTCGGACAATGAGCGAGACCGGAACCATCAAAGCCGACATCGCGATGCCGACCGACGAGGTCGTAGCGCCGGCCGCCCATCCGTGGCGGCGCTTCGAGCCGATCATCCTCGGCGCCGGCAGCATCTGCCTCCTCCTCATCGCCTGGGAGCTGGCGCCTCACATCTTCACGATTTCCGCCGGAACCAAACTCTTCTTCACGACGCCGAGCCAGATCGCCGGCACGCTCTGGAACATGTTCGCGACGGGGACGATCTGGGGGCCGCTCGGCGTCAGCGCCTCCGGCTTCGCGCTCGGGCTCGGCTTGTCGATCGTGGTGGGATTGCCGCTCGGCGTCCTGCTGGGCCGCTCACGGACCCTCAATGCGATGTTGGATCCGTTCATCACCGCCTTCAACGCCACGCCACGGCTGGTATTCCTGCCGCTCGTGCTGCTTTGGCTCGGGCTCGGGCTATGGTCGAAAGTGGTCATCGTGTTCATCGGCGCGTTGTTCCCCATCCTGATCAATACTTATGAAGGGGTGCGAAACGCCGACAAGACGTTAATCAACGTCGTGCGCTCGTTCGGCGCCAAAGAATGGGACGTGGCGCGGCTGGTGGTGCTGCCCAATTCGCTGCCCTATGTCGTCGCCGGGCTTCGACTCGGCATCGGCCGTGCCGTCCTCGGCGTCGTGGTGGCCGAATTTTTCGGCTCCGAGGAAGGGCTCGGCGTGATGATGGTGCAGGCGTCTGGCCGCTACCAGGTCGATGTCGTGTTCGCGGGACTGATCGTGTTCGCCGCCCTGTCGCTGCTGATGACCGGGCTGGTGAAGCTGCTCGAGGACCGCCTCACCCGCTGGCGGCCCCGGCGCACCACCGACTACTGATATCGCAGCGACCGTCGTCGCCCTCGCGGGCCGGCATCAGTTGCTCGGCGCGTCGAGCTTGGTCGGTACGTAGCTCATCTCCTTGAGCGTCGACTCCAAGATATCGCGGGTCAGGAACTGCTCCGGATCGGGCAGCGGCTTGTCCTTCGGCCACTGATTGGCGACGATCATCGTTTGCCGGCGCGCCTCGAGGATCTCGCGGAACAGGTCCTTCGGCACTTCGGCGCCGAAGGTGTTGTGCAACTGATCCCAGATGATGCCGGCCTCCTGGTCGCTCTGCAGACCGAGATGCTCCTTGAGCGAGGGGATCGACCCCGCCCTGTTGTCGCGGAAGTACATCACGCCCTTGGCGATGGCGCGGATGACTTTCTTGACCGTATCGGGGTGCTGCTCGACATAGGTTTGCTGGGTCCAGATCGTTCCGCCCGCGCGCGGCACGTAATCGCCGGTGCGCAGCAGCACCTTCATTCCTGCTTCCAATGCCTTGGGGACGCGCGGCGCCGAGACCAGCGCTCCCTGGATGTCGCCGTTGATCAGCGCCGCCATGCGCTCGGCCTCGCCCTGGAACGAGATCACCTTGTAGTCCTTGCCGACGTTCATCTGAAAGAAGCGGCTGAGCACCGTCGCGCCTTCGTCGTAGTCGGCGGCGCCGGCGCGGCCGTAGCCCAGGGTCTTGCCCTTCAGGTCCTCGGGCTTGCCGATCTCTGGGCGCACGACGACGACCCACTGCGATTTGAGCGACTCGCCGACGACGTATCGTATTGGCGCCCCGCTCAACGCCGCCTGGGCGCCGCCGGAGGGGATCGGCACGAAGTCGATGTTGCCCGACAGCCCGGCGGTGACCTGCGCCTTGCCCGTCAACGACACGAAGCGGGCATCGAGGCCTTCCGCCTTGAAGTAACCCTGATCCATCGCGACGTAGCTTGGAATGTGGAAGCCGCTGCCGCCGATCACCTTGCCGATCGTGACCGGCGTTTGAGCATCGGCCGTGGCGAGGCCGAGGGGAACAAGCGCCGTTGCGGCGAGCACGAGGACCGATCGGAGCATCCACATGGTGCGTCTCCTGGTTCTGAAAGTCCGCAGCCCGTTTCATATAGGGGAGCCTTCGGCAGGTCCCGTTGCGAGGGCAGCGGTCGGGACGATACACCACTTGCTCGCCCATGCGGAATGGGACGAGTGGACACAGGGCACATCGTGACGGCCGTCACCCGGCAAGACTGCTATGGCGGCTCCATGATAGGCCCTCAGGACGAACCCACTGCACGAGGCGCCCAGGAATGATCCGACCTCCTCCCTTTCGCGCCGAGCACATCGGCAGCCTGGTACGGCCGCCGCACCTCCTGCGCGCGCGACAGCAGCATCTGGACGGCGAGTTCGATCGCGCCGAGCTCAGGGCGATCGAGGACGAAGCCATTCGCGGCGTCGTCAAGCTGCAAGCTGATGTCGGCCTCGAGGTCGTCACCGACGGCGAGTTCCGGCGCGGGACCTATTCCGATTCCTTCACCAGCGCCGGCATTTCCGGCGTCCGGATTGAACTGACGGAAGACCGCGGCTGGACCAGCTCGCAGAGCCACGGCCACCGCATGGCGCGGCGCATTCCGAAGGTGGTGGACCGCATCTCCTGGAACGGCCCGCAGAACGCCGACGACTTTCGCTTCCTCAAGTCTCTGACCACGCGCACGCCCAAGATCACCCTGCCCGGTCCCTGTTACATCCATTATCGCGCCGGACGCGCCAATATCAGCCGCGACGTCTATCCCGACCTGGACGCGTTCTGGTCCGACCTGGTCGAGGCCTATGCCCGGGAAATGCGCTCGCTTGCTGACGCCGGCTGCACTTATCTGCAGATCGACGAGACGTCGTTGGTCAAGCTGGGCGACCCCCGCGTGCGCGGCCTGCTGGTGGAGCGCGGCGACGAGTGGTCCGCGCTGCTGCAGACCTATATCGGCGTCGTCAACGCCGTAGTCGCGCGCGCTCCCGCCGGAATGGCGATCGGCATCCACATCTGCCGCAGCCAGGACCCGAGCTGGCAAGCTGACGCCGGCTATGATCCCATCGCGGAGCCGTTGTTCAATGCGATGAAGGTCGACAGCTACTTTCTCGAATACGACAATGCCCGCGCCGGGACCTTCGCTCCCCTGCGCTTCGTGCCCGCGGAAAAATTCGTGGTGCTCGGCCTCGTCGCCTCCAGGGTGCCCGAAGTGGAGAGCGTCGACATCCTCGAGCAGCGGATCGAGGAGGCGAGCCGGTACATCAGGCTCGAGCAACTGGGCCTGAGCCCGCAATGCGGCTTCTCGACCAGCGCCGCCGAACACGTTGCCGTGACCGAGGACATCGAGAAGGCGAAACTCGCGCGGGTGGTGGAGGTGGCGCGGCGAGTGTGGGGCGAGTGAGCAAGTTGTTCTGGCGTCCCCGGGGCGCCTTACCGCGCGCGTAGGCAGAGAATTTCATGCGGTCCCTGCGAGGGCGCGAAGCCGATCACTGCGCCTTGATCCCCGCCGCCTTCACGACGCGCTGCCACTTCGCGTAATCGGCCTCGATGAAGGCGGCGAATTCCTCCGGCGTGCTGCTGGTTGCGACCGCGCCCAGCTTGAGCAAGCTCCGGACGAATTGCGGCTCCGACGTGATGCGCCTGATCTCGTCCGCGATTTTGCTCACGACCGCAGCCGGCGTTCCCGCCGGCGCCAGGATGCCTTCCCACGAGGTCACGTCGAAACCGGGCAGGCTCTCCGCAACTGCCGGCAGGTCGGGCGCCGCCGGCGTGCGCTGGCGGCTTGCGACCCCGAGCGCCTTGAGCTTCCCGCTCTGAACGCTCGGCCAGATCGACGGCATGGTATCGAAGATCAGGTCGACATGCCCGCCGAGCAGCGCGGTGATCGCCGGCGCGCTGCCGGTATAGGGCACGTGGACGATATCGGTCCCGGTGGTGAGCTTGAACAGCTCGGCGGCGAGATGAAGCGAACCGCCGTAGCCGGAGCTGGCATAAGTGAACTTGCCCGGATTGGCCTTGAGCACGCCGATCAAGTCCGCGACGTTGTTGGCGGGGAAATCGCCGCGCACGACCAGGACGTTGGGGAAAGTGGTGATGAGCGAGACGGCGACGAAATCGTTGATCGGATCGAACGCCAGATTTGATTTCAACGCCTTGAGAATGGCAGTGGTCGTGCCCACGCCGGCGAGCAGCGTATAGCCGTCGCGCGGCGCGCGCGCCGCCTGCGCCGTTCCGATCGCGCCGGTCGCGCCCGCGATGTTCTCGATGATCACGGGCTGCTTCCAGGCGGCGCCCATTCGTTCCGCAAGCGCGCGCGCCACGATGTCGGTGGCGCCGCCTGCCGGAAAGGGCACGACGATGCGCACCGTTCGCTCGGGAAACGAGGACGCCGCCCCGGCTTGCGCGAACGCTTGCCCCTGCGCGCAATTCATCGCGCAGAGAAGCGTCATGGCGAGCAGGGCGACCTCTCGACGTGTCAATTCCAGTCGCAAGCCGGCCTCCAGGACAACGCCGATCCGGCACCGACTTTCTCACGGCCGGCCCGGTTGCACAAATGCCGGGGACGAAGGGCGGCCGCAGCACCGCGACCCGGTTATATCGGGAAGTGGCCGCGTCACGCGTCTGTCATGAACCGCTCCTAACGCCAGGACGCATCATCGTCGTTGCCCGGTTCCGCCCGTCGCCCGAACCGCGCTCGCGGAACAAGGTCGACGAAATTGCGCCGCCTGCCCTCAAAGCCAAACACCGATGCGCGGTCGGGTCGCGGCGAACCTGCGGCCGCGGCCAGGAGGACTGCACATGCTGCGCGTCTATCGACGACAAGATGATCACCTCGTGCCGACCGATCTGGAAGTAGGCCCGTCTTCGCCATCCGCCGAGGCTGCCGACGCGTTGTGGCTCGACCTCATCAATCCCTCGCGGGACGAGGATCGCTTTGTCGAGCAGCTGCTGGGGGTTTCGCTGCCCACACGGGAAGAGGCGCAGGAGATCGAAGTATCCGCCCGCCTCTATCACGAGGACGGAGCGGAATTCATGACCATGACCGGAGTGTCGCAGCTGGAAAGCGACGCGCCGATGACGACGCCGATCACCTTCATTCTCAAGGGCGAAACCCTGGTCACCATCCGCTATGCGCAGCCGAAGCCGTTTTCCACCTACGCGGCGAGGGTGCAAAAATCCGGGGCGATCGTCTGCGTCAGCAGCGAGCAGATCATGCTGGGGCTGGTGGAAGCGCTGGTCGAGCGCATGGCGGAGGCGCTGGAAAAGGCCGGGCGCGCCTTGGAGCGCCTCTCACGCCAGGTCTTCCGCTACAAGTCGACCGACCCGAGGGCGAGCAAGAGCCGCGACTTCCAGGCGATCATCGAGGAGATCGGGGCGCGGGGCGACCTGCTGGCCGTGATCCGGGAAAGCCTGGTCAGCCTGAACCGGCTGCTGGCCTATCACAACACCACGGGAAAGGCGGCCGAAGGTCCCAACAAGGACGCGGCGGCCTGGGCCAAGGACCTGCAGCAGGACATCGCCGCGCTCAGCGATCACGCCACCTACCTATCGAACAAGGCCAACTTCCTGCTCGATGCGACGCTCGGCCTGATCAATCTCGAGCAGAGTCAGATCATCAAGATCTTTTCGATCGCCGCCGTGTGCCTGATGCCGCCGACGCTCGTCGCCTCCTCCTACGGCATGAACTTCCGGAGCATGCCGGAGCTCGACTGGACGTTCGGATATCCCTGGGCGCTGACGCTGATGGTGATTACGGCCATCATTCCGTTCGTCTGGTTCAAGCGCAAAGGATGGCTGTGACCACGTCAGGCGACCGCCGCCTTCCCGCGGCCGACGGTCTGGCGGACCTCGAACCCCTCGAATTGCGGATGATCGAGGTAGAGCGGCTTGTTCTGGCCGGCATCCCTGTGCGCGGCGCGGAACGCCTCCGACTTGGTCCAGGCCTCGAACGTCGCCCTGCTCTGCCAGATCGTGTGCGACGCATACAGCGTGAAGTCCTCGTGCTCAGGCCCCTTGAGCAGGTGGAATTCGACGAAGCCCGCCACCTTGTCCAGGTGCGTATCGCGGCTCAACCACACGTGCTCGAAAGCCTCCTCGGATCCCTTCTTCACGCGGAAGCGGTTCATGGCGATGAACATCGTTACGTCTCCTTGTTGACGGTTGCGGCATCGCCGTCGTCCATGCCGCTCCCGCGACACAAGCCCCGCGCCATGATCGCGCGACGGGCACGAGCTGGCGGAGCTTGGCACAGGGCGATGACGATGCAAGTCGGTTTTCCGGTCATCCTCCCCAGAGCGTCAGGTCGCTGAACCGCACCGTCAACGCGCCTTTGATCGTGATGCCGGGACTGAAGAACGGCAGCGGCGTCGAATTCAATCCGTGACCGGGGCTCGGAGCCACGTCCAGGTAGCGCGAGTACTGCTGGTTGAACAGATTTTCCACCGAGAACGACGCCAGCGCGTCCGGATTGATCTGGTAGCCGAGATAGAGGTGGACAAGGTTGAAGGCCGCAGTCGGGAAGTAGGCGTAGGGCGGGCCTTGCGTGGCGCCGGGGGGAGCCTCGGGGCCCGGCGGGATATCGTTCGGATTCTTGGCGGCCACCGCCTGCCAACGCACCGACACCGTCAGCCTGCGATCCAGGAACCGCGCACCCACCGTGGTGGTCACCTGATCCGGCGGAATCGTCGCGAGCGGCAGATTGTCGGTCAGGTCACGTCCGACGATGTGGCTGCCGGCCACCCCCGCGAACCACACCCCCGCGTCATAGTTGGTCTCGAATTCGACGCCCTCGATCCGCGCGCTCGGGATATTCTGATACTGCTCGCAGAAGAACACGACGAAGTTCAGGCATCTCTGCCCGCCCGCGCCCTGCAGCGGACCGAGAAATTTCAGGTTGATGTAGTTGTCGATATAGTTGCGATAGACGTTGGCCTTGGCACGGAACGCGTCGCCTGGCTGCAGCACGCTGTCGTAGCGCATATTGATCCCGAATTCCGCGTTCCTGCCGACCTCGGGTTTGAGCCCCGGATTGGGAAGGAAAGTGAATTGCGGAGATGCCGGATGAATGCCGGCGACGAGCGTCTCGGTGAGGGCGGGCGCGCGATAGCCCTCGGCGTAGATGAAATAGGGCGTGAAGCCGGGAATGGTCGTCACGCCGACGGTGATTTTCGGCGACACACGGTCGCCCTGCGTGCCGACGCCGCCTCCCGAGAGCGAATATTTGTCGTAACGGGCAGCGCTGATGGTCTCCAGCACACGCATCTCGACTGAGCGAGCAGGTCAAGTCGATCCGGCTCGAAGTCGACCAGGACCGCGCCCGCGCGCGCGGGCTGACGCCGCAGGACGTCGCCCAGACGCTGCAGACGCTGCTGTCGGGCTATACGGTCACGCAGTATCGGGAAGGCATCGAGCACATCGATGTGGTCG
>JBAUOM010000357.1:0-4105 GCA_049579765.1 Xanthobacteraceae bacterium | reverse complement strand
CGCCCGCCTCCTGATAGAAGGCGAGCAGCTCGCGGGCGGTCAGGTCGCGGTCGATGCTCATGGGGGTCCGGGTCGGGAGCGACAAGGCCGGCTGGACCTTGCAACAATGCCCGCTGTGGGGCCGTATTTGAAGCGCCGCCCGTGGCGGTTCGCAAATCGCGCCCGCGCCGAGCGGCCGATCAGGAGCAGGCCGCAGCGCGCGGCGCAAGCGATGAAATATCGCGATGCGCCCACGGTCGATACGACCGCGCCGGCTCTGGGGGATCGTCGACCGAGCTCCGCTTGCGCGCCACCTGGCATACGCCTTGCTCGAAAAGGCGCTATCTTCGAATTCGGGAGAAGACGCGGCGTCGATGCCGCCCGCTTTCGAGGAGGCCGCGAGATGATCTCGAATAGGAGCGCCGATGAGTCCTGAAGGGCTGCCCGCCCGCGAGGCGATGGAGTTCGACGTGGTGGTCGTCGGCGCCGGACCGGCCGGTCTCGCCGCCGCGATCAGGCTCAGGCAGCTGTCGCCCGAGATCAGCGTGGTCGTGGTCGAGAAGGGCTCCGAGGTCGGCGCGCACATCCTCTCCGGCGCGGTGATCGATCCGATCGCCCTCGACCGGCTCATTCCGGACTGGCGCGACGACGCTCCGATCAAGACCGCGGTGAGCGACGACCGCTTCTATTGGCTCTCGGCCTCGCGCGCCGTGCGCCTGCCCGGCTTCATGCTGCCGCCGCTGATGAGCAACCACGGCAATTACGTGGTTTCGCTCGGCGAGGTTTGCCGCTGGCTCGCGGCCAAGGCGGAAGCGCTGGGGGTCGAGATTTATCCCGGCTTCGCCGCCACGGAAGTGTCGTTCGACGGCGACGGCGCGGTGGCGGGAGTGGCCACCGGCGACATGGGCATCGCCAAGGACGGCCATCACAAGGACGGCTTCACCCGCGGCATGGAGCTGCGCGCGAAATACACGCTGTTCGCCGAGGGCGCGCGCGGCAGCCTCAGCAAGATGCTGCTGCAGCGCTTCGACCTCGGGCGCGGCCGCGAACCGCAAAAATTCGGCCTCGGCCTCAAGGAGTTGTGGCAGGTGGCGCCGGACAAGCATCGGCCGGGCCTGGTGCAGCACAGCTTCGGCTGGCCGCTCGACAACCGCACCGGCGGCGGCTCGTTCCTCTATCATTTCGACCAGCAACTGGTGTCCGTCGGCTTCGTCGTCCACCTCAACTACGAGAACCCCTACCTCGCGCCGTTCGAGGAATTCCAGCGTTTCAAGACCCACCCTCTGGTGCGCCCAACATTCGAGGGCGGCAAGCGGCTCGCCTACGGCGCGCGCGCGCTGACCGAGGGCGGCTGGCAGTCGGTTCCGAAGCTCTCCTTTCCCGGCGGCGCGCTCATCGGCTGCGCGGCCGGATTCATGAACGTGCCGCGCATCAAAGGCAGCCACAATGCGATGCTTTCCGGCATGCTGGCGGCCGAGCACGTCGCGGCGGCGCTGGCAGCCGGGCGCGCCAACGACGAGCTGGCGGATTACGAAGCGGCCTGGCGTGCCTCGGCGATCGGCCCCGACCTGTGGAAGGTGCGCAATGCCAAGCCCCTGTGGTCGCGCTTCGGCACGTTGCTCGGGATCGCGCTCGGCGGCGTCGACATGTGGAGCAACACGCTCGGGTTCTCGCTGTTCGGCACGCTCGGCCATGGCAAGCCCGACTGGGCGACGCTCGCGCCGGCGGCGCGAGGCACGCCGATCGCCTATCCCAAACCGGACGGCAAGCTCACATTCGACCGCCTCTCCTCGGTGTTTCTCTCCAACACCAATCACGAGGAGGACCAGCCGCCGCACCTGAAAGTGGCCGACCTCGCGCTGCAGAAGGCGTCCGAGCACGACCGCTATGGCGGGCCCTCGGCGCGATACTGTCCGGCCGGCGTCTACGAATGGGTGGAGGAGGGCGGCTCGCCGCGCTTCGTCATCAACGCGCAGAACTGCGTTCACTGCAAGACCTGCGACATCAAGGATCCGAACCAGAACATTACCTGGGTTCCGCCCGAGGGCGGCGGCGGACCGAACTACCCCAATATGTGAGATGCGGCCTCGATGCCACCAGCGGCGGAAATGCCTCATAAGGCAAGGACGCGAGAGCGGTTTCCGACCCTAACGAAACGGAAACCCTTCCGGCGTCACGATGCTGCCCTTATCCGGGCCTTCTAGTCGTTGGACATGTCCAATCCGGGCAGTTATTGCGGGCCGGGCCCAAACAGGCCATTCTGCTCAGCGCGGCCGCGCCGTGGGCGTTCGTCCGCCAGATGGAGTCGACAAGCCGTGATCCCTTCGCCGCCCTTTAGGCGTGCGGCCGTGGCCGCACTGGCCGCGCTTGCCGTCGCTTTCCCGGGACTGCTCTCCGCGCGGGCCGAGGCGCCTTCGAGCTTCACGCGCACGTCCGCCTCCGGCAGCTATCTGGCCGCCCGCCACGCCGGCGGCCAGCGTGATGCCGCTGCCGCCGCTTCCTATTATCGCGCGGCGCTGCGCGGCGATCCGCGCAACAGCGAGCTGCTCGGGCGCACCTTCCTCGCCGTGCTCGCCAACGGCGAGGTGGACGAGGCGGTCAGGCTTGCCGAACGCGTGCTGCAGATCGACAAGACCGACCGCATCGCGCGGCTCGTGCTCGGCGTGCGCGCGATCAAGCACAAGCAATATCCGCTCGCTCGCCGCGAGCTCGCCCAGTCGATCCGCGGGCCCATTACCGACCTCGCCGCCACGCTGTTGTCGGCCTGGACCATGGCGAGCCCGAGCGAGGCGAAGCTCGCGACCGATTCCATCGACAAGCTCACGGGCGCTGACTGGTACGCCATCTTCAAGGATCTGCATGCGGCCTTGATCCTCGATCTCGCCCATCAGAGGAAGGAAGCGGGCAAACGCTACGAGCGCGCCTACAAGCTCGATCCGACCGCGCTGCGGGTGGTGCAGAGCTACGGCAGTTTTCTCTCGCGCCAGGGCAACACCGCCGAGGCGTTGAAGATCTTTGCCGCTTTCGATGAAGCCCTGCCGCGCCATCCGCTGGTCGTGGACGCGACCGCCGAGCTCAAGGCCGGCAAGAAGCTGCCGCTGATGGTCGAGACGCCGCAGGCGGGCGCCGCCGAGGTGTTGTACGGGCTCGGCGCCGCGCTCGGGCGTCGCGGCGGCGAGGATCTCGGCCTCATCTATCTGCAGCTCGCCCTCTATCTCGTGCCGTCGCATCCGCTCGCGCTGCTGTCGCTCGGCGACCTCTACGAGGCGATGAAGAAACCGGAGCTCGCCAACAAGATTTATGAGCGGGTGCCGCTGAGCTCTCCGCTGCAACGCAATGCGCAGATCCAGCTCGCGCTCAACCTGGATTCGCTCGACCAAACCGACGAGGCCAAAGCCAGCCTCGAAAAGCTGATCGCCGCCAATCCCGGCGACCGCGAGGCGATCATGGCGCTCGGCAACGTGCTGCGCGGGCGCAAGCAGTTCGCCGAATGCGCGGACGTCTATTCCAAGGGCATCGATACGATCGGCAAGCCCGAGAAGTCGGACTGGGTGATCTATTATTTCCGCGGCATCTGCCTCGAGCGCTCCAAGCAATGGGCGAAGGCGGAGACGGATCTCAAGACCGCGCTCGGACTCTATCCCGACCAGCCGCACGTGCTGAACTATCTCGGCTATTCCTGGATCGATCAGGGCATCAATCTCGACGAAGGCATGCGCATGATCAAACGCGCGGTCGAGCAGCGCGCCGACGACGGCTACATCGTCGACTCCCTCGGCTGGGCCTACTACCGAACCGGCAACATGGACGAGGCGGTCAAGCAGCTCGAGCGTGCCGTCGAGCTCAAGCCGGAAGACCCGACCATCAACGACCACCTCGGGGACGCCTATTGGCAGGTCGGGCGCGTGCTCGAGGCTCGCTTCCAGTGGTCGCACGCGCGCGACCTCAAGCCCGAGCCCGAGGATCTCGCCAAGATCGAAGCCAAGCTGAAGTCCGGCCTGCCCGACGACACCTCCTCGGCGGCGCAAGCCGAGCACAAGAAGCCCGGCGGCGGCTGAGCCGGCGTGGCGGCGGCCGCGCGCGCCGAGAAGGCGCCCGCCAAGGTCAACCTGACGCTGCGCGTGCT
>JBAUOM010000356.1:0-2348 GCA_049579765.1 Xanthobacteraceae bacterium | reverse complement strand
GCGCGAGCTCATGGAGCGCAGCGCCAAGCTCGAGCCGGTAGTGGCGGGCGGCGACTCCGATCTGGCGGAGGTCATCCGCATCATTGTCGAGGCGGTGCCGCTCGCCGAGCGCCGCGCCACCCAGCTTCGGCTCAACGCGTACCGGCCGCCCGAGGTGCGCGAGTGGCGGGCGGCGGCGGAAGCGCTGCCGGCCGATGTGGATGACCTCGACGCCGTGGTCGATGACTACCATCGTCAGGCGCAGACCTTCGTCGCCGGCTATCACGCCGAAATTCCCGATCTGCTGGAAGCCGAGCCCAATTCCCTGCCCTTCATCGACGCGCACTTCTACCTGCGCGACTACACGCACACCAAGGACCGCGCCACCGTGGAAGAGCTCATGGTGCCTACGCTCGGCGCCCATCTCGGCACGCTGCTCGAGCGCGGGCTCGACGGCCGCTGGGTGCCGCGGCGCAACCCGGACGAGTCGCAGGTCATCGTGGGCGACCGCGCGTGGCTGCCGTTTCTGCGCGTGCGCCACTTCGTGCAGTCGCGCCAGGCGGCGCTCGACTACTCGCTCACGCGCTTCTACCGCGAGGCGGAACGCCACGCGCGTGGCCAAGGCTGAAGACCTATGAGCCCCGCGCCGCAGACCTCGGCGAAAAAACCGGACAGCGACGCCGCACCAGTGCAGCGCAAAGCCGAGAGCCACGGTGGCAACCATGGCGAGGAGGTCGGCGTACCGCGCTGGCTGCAGCAACAAGCAGCCCATGGGCAGTTGCAGTCCCCTTTGCGCGGCACCGGCGGCCCCGATCCGCATCGCGTCACGCCGCATACCGATCACGCGGCCGCCGGCGTCGCCGACGCTGCCGACGCCCTCGCCGTCACGATCGGATCCGACATCTACTTTGGCGCCGGTCAGTTCGCGCCCGGCACCCGCACCGGCGATGCGCTGATCGCGCACGAGACCACCCACGCGCGGCAATATAGCGAAGGCCGGATTCCCATGAACGGAGGCGTCAGCGCACCGTCCGATCCGCTGGAGCAGGAGGCGTCGGCGGCAGCCGCTCGTGTCAGCGGTCTGCCCGTGAACGCGTTGCATGTGGGCCACCCTCGCCCAGCCTCCGGGGCCGCGCCCGGGCCGATGACCATGCGGTGGCCCCGCGATGCCAGCGGACGCTTCACCACGATGGCGCGCATTCTGCTTGCGGCCGAGCTGATGGGGCGCGGTGTCAACTTCGATCAACTGGGTGATCTTGACGCCTTGGCCGACCTCGGCACCGACGCGACGGTTCGCGCGCTGCTCGATGAGCTCGACGTGATCAATAAAGGCAGTGACCGCCTTGGGAACAAGGGGCGCATCGTCGATTCCTGGAACGTCAACAAAGACGACATCGGGTTCACCAATCCGCGCGGCACGAAATACCGAACGATTCTGCACTACGTCGCCGAACTCAACCGGCTGGCCCAGGCCAGCATGGGCATGGACTACGTCGCCGCCGCCAAGGCGATGCCGGATGTCCGCCTCTCAGGCGTGCGCATGCACGACTCCGGCGTAGGCGTCCACCCGCGCGCCATCTACTTCGTCGCTGCCGGTCAGGTCGGTATTGACGACGCCGCGGCCAAGGCCGTCGGCGAGGCCGCTGCCCAAGCCGGTGCCGATCCCAAGCGCAAGAAAGCGGCCGATACGATGCGGCGCGCGTTCGGCCAGGGACACTACATTCCGGCCGGCGGCTTCCAGTGGCTGTTCAAGGACGTCATCGCCATGCTCACTGCGCTGGGCTACTCAACGGCGCCCAGGGCCGGAGCAACGGGTGCTGCTGCCAAAGGCGTTCAGCGCGCCAAGGCCCTCGAGCGCGGCGACCTCATCTATAAGGTCATGCGGCTCGAGATCGCGCGGATGTTGCTCGTGCTGGAAGGGCAGGAGAGCAACGTCGACGTCCCCAGCCACGAAGCCGCGGCTCATCGCGAGCCGGAGTTCCGCGCCTTCCTACTGGCGCGGAAGAAGGACATCGAGGCGGTTGCGGATCCTACGGACAGCGACGACGTGCCACGCGCGGCGCGCGAGATGCTCAGCGCGCTCGGCAGTCCGCCCCGCACGCTCAAATACGCGCATGGCGCCGGCACGATCGATCCGCACGGAACCGATCACGCCATGGGGCTGGCTTTCGACTTCTACAATGGCACCGGCGCGCGGGGTGCTTTCCGGAATTTCAGGGTGGAACACTGGCCGTTCATTCATCGGCTCATCTCAGAGTACGGAGACCAAGTCGGGCTGCCGACGAATCTGCGCCCCGGCAGTATCGACGCCGTCTCGGCGGAAACTGCTCAGGCTATCGCCCAGCTGCTTCATGACCACGGCGCCGAGG
>JBAUOM010000355.1:0-4515 GCA_049579765.1 Xanthobacteraceae bacterium | reverse complement strand
CGAACAGGCGGATCTCCTGCTCGTGCTGGCTTCCGACGTGTCGCGCAGTGTCGACCACCCGAAATTCCTCCTGCAGCGCGAGGGCTACGCAACGGCCATCTCCGACTCGCACGTGATCGACGCGATCAGATCAGGCCCGCATCAGCGCATTGCGGTCTGCTTCGTCGAATGGTCCGGATTCGGTGCGCAGAAGCTGGTGATCGACTGGACGATCATCGACGGCCCTGCCGCGGCACGCAAATTCGGCGATCAATTGCTCGAGTTGCCGCGCTCGTTCGCCGACCGCACCTCGATCAGCGGCGGCATCGAGTTCGCGGTGGCGCAATTGGACCGCGCGCCGTTTGAAGCGACGCGCCGCACCATCGACGTGTCGGGCGACGGCACGAATAATGCGGGCCGCGACGTGAGGCTCGCTCGCGACGAGACCGTCGCCAAAGGAGTCGTCATCAACGGCCTCGTCATTCTGAGCGACCGCCCGGTCCCCTGGAACGCCGAGCACACCAACCCGCCCGGCGGGCTCGAGAAATACTACCAGGACAATGTCATCGGCGGACCCGGCGCATTCGTCCTTGTGGCCGAGAACTTCAACTCGTTCGGCCGCGCGATCATCAAGAAGATGATCGCCGAGATCGCGTTCGTTTCGCCTACGCCGCGTGTCGTCGTACGCTGAGGCCGGTTGTCGAAGATCACTCCACAGCCTCAAGGAGCTGCCGGCGACGCTGCTTCTGCGCCCGCTCAATGTCGAAACCCTCGCAACCTACATCTATCAATTCGCCGCTCGCGGCAGCTTCGAGCAGGGCGCGCTTGCCGCCCTCATGATCTGGCCGCCGGCATCCCGCCGGTCATCCGTATCACCCGCTATGCCGACGTCGTAGCGGGGAACGGGAAGGCTGGGCGCTCGCAGGAGTGAGGCGACAACCGCCGGCAGACCAGCATCGGAGATTGCAGCCTTTGCCGCAGCGCGGTAGAAAATTCGGCCGGCCGACGCGCCGAGGCCTCTGTCGCGGACCGCCTCGGCCCCAATCCACGGGGATTTCATGAACAAGGTCTATCCCGATGCCCGGGCAGCGCTCGCCGGCCTGTTGAAGGACGGCATGCTGATCATGGCGGGGGGGTTCGGGCTCTGCGGGATCCCGGAAAGTCTGATCTACGCCATCCGCGATTCTGGGGTCAAAAATCTGACGGTCGTCTCCAACAATGCAGGCATCGACGGCGTCGGCCTCGGCCTGCTCCTGGACACGCGGCAGATCAAGAAAATGATCTCGTCCTATGTCGGAGAGAACAAGACTTTCGCGCAGCAATACCTCGCCGGCGAGCTCGAGATCGAGTTCAATCCGCAAGGCACGCTGGCCGAGCGCATCCGCGCCGGCGGCGCCGGCGTTCCGGCATTCTTCACCCGCACCGGCGCCGGCACGCTGATCGCGGAAGGCAAGGAGCAACGGGAGATCGACGGCGCGCGCTACGTCCTGGAGCGCGGGATCGTGGCCGACCTCTCGATCGTCCATGCCTGGATGGGCGACACCGAGGGCAACCTCGTCTATCGCAAGACCGCGCGCAATTTCAATCCGATGATGGCCACGGCCGGCAAGGTGACGGTGGCCGAAGTCGAGCACTTGGTGCAGCCCGGCGACATCGATCCCGACCACATCATTACGCCGGGCATCTACGTCAAACGCCTGGTGCACGTGCCCAATGCTGTCAAGCACATCGAGCAGCGCACCGTGCGCAAGCGCACCGAGGCGCCGGCAGGAACCGGAGAGGAAGTGTGATGGCCTGGACTCGCGACCAAATGGCCGAACGCGCCGCCAAGGAACTGCGCGACGGCTTCTACGTCAATCTCGGCATCGGCATCCCGACGCTGGTCTCGAATTTCATCCCGGACGGCATGAGCGTGCAGTTGCAGAGCGAGAACGGCATGCTCGGCTTCGGCCCGTTCCCCTACGCGGGCGAGGAGGATCCCGACCTCATCAATGCCGGCAAGCAGACGGTCACCGAAATCCCGACCACGAGCTATTTCTCCTCGGCCGACAGCTTCGCCATGATCCGCGGGGGACATATCGACCTGTCGATCCTCGGCGCCATGCAGGTCGCCGCCAACGGTGACCTCGCCAATTGGATGATTCCGGGCAAGATGGTGAAGGGCATGGGCGGCGCCATGGACCTGGTCGCGGGGGTCAAGCGGGTCGTGGTGGTCATGGAACATTCGGCCAAGAACGAGCCCAAATTGCTCAAGCGCTGCACCCTGCCTTTGACCGGCGCCGGCGTGGTCGACATGGTCATCACCGATCTCGGCGTCTTCGCCATCGACAAGAAAGGGGGCGGGGGAATGACCCTGGTCGAGGTCGCGCCGGGCGCGACGCTCGACGAGATTAGGAGCAAGACCGAGGCCGATTATCGCGTCGCGAACACGCTTTAGCCGCGCCGCCAAGCTCGGGAGCGTCGATATAGACTGCGCGGGGAGAGCTGCAGAGCGCTGCCGGACCGGTGCGGACGCTGGCCACGAAAGCGTCACAGAGCAATTGCAAGCTGCTACCGTCGGGGTTGCAAGTTTGCACCTCTACACTTCCTGGGCATGGTCGGCCGGCTCGACCGGCGAACACTCGAGAAAGACGCGTCGTGACCGCGACCGTTGGCATCAAACGCCTCGCAATTGTTGCTCTGGCCTTGGCCGCCGCCGGTATCTGCGCCCTCGTGATCTGGCCGTTCCTGATGTCTGCGGAGGCGGTGCGCGAGGCGGTCAAAGCCGAAATCCGGGCCGTCACCGGGCTCGATCCGGTGCTGCGCGGCCCCACCTCGGTGTCGTTGTTTCCGACCGGCACTGTGAGCTTCGATGACGTCAGCCTCGGCGACCGTACCGGCGCGCCGGCGCTTACAGCCGAGCGGGTGGTCGCGCGCCTGCGTTTCTTTCCCTTCCTGACCGGGCGCATCGAAATCGCCGACGTATCGCTGGTGCGCCCGACCATCGCCATCGTCTTCAACGCCGATCACAGCTCGAATTGGTCCGGCCACATCCAGACGCTGGCGCGACAGCTCAAGCCCAGCCCCGGCCGGGCGGCATCTTTCTCGGAGATCCGGATCGAGGGCGGTACGATCATCCTGCGCGACGAGGCGCGCAAGATCGTTGAGACCCTGACGAATGTGGAATTGTCGCTGGCGTGGCCGTCGATCTCGCGCAGCTTCGCCGCCACCGGCCGCTTCGCTTGGCACGACGAGCCGCTCGACGCCACCGTCGGCTTCACTGATTTCGTCGCTGCGTTGAACGGAGACCGGTCCGGTCTCAAGCTGCGGCTTGCCGGCGTGCCGTTCAAGTTCGCATTCGATGGCTATATCAGTCACCGCCCTACCCTCAAGATGGAGGGAACGCTCGCCGCCGATGCCGTCTCCCTGCGCGACACCCTGCGCTGGGCCGGCCAGCAGACTCTGCCCGGCGGTGGATTCGGCCGCTTCGCGCTCAAGGCGCAAACCAATGTCGTCGGCGGGACGATCGGGCTCTCCGGCGTCAACATCGAACTCGACGGCAATAGCGGCGAGGGCGTGCTGACCTTCGACGGGCGGCAAACGCTGCAAGGAACGCTCGCGGCGGAAGGGCTCGACCTGTCCCCCTACGTCTCGGCGGTCAGGCTGCTCACCCGCGGCGAACGGGGATGGGACAGCAGGCCGATCACACTCGAAGGCCTCGACGGCATCCGCGTCGATCTCCGCCTGTCTGCTGCCCGCGTCAACGTCGCGAATGCCAGGCTCGGACGCACGGCGGTCGCGGCGAATCTGCGCGACGGCAATCTCACGGTCGCGGTCGGCGAATCGCAGGCCTTCGGGGGCGTGGTCAAGGGCACGTTCGGTCTCGCCAAGTCGGCGGCGGGGGCCGATTTCAAGGCGCAATTGCAATTCTCCGACGTCGATCTCGAGCAGTGCCTGGGCGAGATGTTCGGCATCCGAAGGCTCGAGGGCAAAGGCAATCTCACGTTCGCGATCGACAGCTCCGGCGACAGTGTCTACGACCTGACCAAGGCCCTCAACGGTACGGCGACGCTCGTGAGCCGCAAAGGTGCGATTGCCGGGTTCAATGTCGAGCAATTGCTCAAGCGAATTGAGCGTCGTCCGCTTTCGGGCGGCGGCGGCGGCGAATTCCGCACCGGCAGGACGCCGTTCGAGACGCTCGCCGTGAATCTGAAGTTCGTGCGGGGCGTTGCCAATGTCGAACACGTCCGCATGGAAGGGCCGAACGTGGGCCTCGCTTTGACGGGCTCGGCATCGATCCCGGAGCGCGAACTCGACCTGAAGGGAACCGCAAGCCTGCTGTCGGTGGCGGCGAGCAGCGCCAATGCGGCCGCACCCCTGTTCGAGTTGCCTTTCATCGTCCAGGGATCATGGGACGACCCGATCATCTTGCCGGATCCGCAGAGCCGCATCCAACGCTCGGGCGCAGCGCAGCCCATCCTGGACGCGGTGCGCAGCCCCAGCGCCCGTGATGCGGTGCGCTCGGCGATCGAACGGCTGACGCGGTCGGCACCGGCC
>JBAUOM010000354.1:0-6662 GCA_049579765.1 Xanthobacteraceae bacterium | reverse complement strand
GCCGCCTGCTGGCGGCGCTCGAACGCGCCCGGCCGTCGGCGCCTGCTTCGTCGGGCGCCGCATGAAGGCCGCGCGCTTCGACTATGTGCGGCCGGGCGACGTTGGCGAGGCACTCGCGGCGTTGGCCAAGGCCGAGGGCAGCGCCAAGCTTTTGGCCGGTGGCCAGTCGCTCGGTCCGATGCTGAACCTGCGGCTCGCGCGTCCCTCGCTGCTCGTCGACGTGTCACGCCTGGAATCGCTGGCGCGCGTGGACGACATCGGCCCCGCCTTGCGCATCGGCGCCGGCGTCACCCATTCCCGGATCGAAGATATGCGTGGACGGCTCGCCGGTGGCGAAATGCTGTGCGAGGTGGCCGCCGGCATTGCCTATCGGGCGATCCGCAACCGCGGCACCATCGGCGGCAGCATTGCCCATGCCGACCCCGCGGCGGACTGGCTGCTGGCGCTGGCGGCGCTCGGAGCAGTGATCAATATCAGGGCCGTCGGCGGTGTGCGCTCAGTCCCGGTCGAGCAATTCGTGCTGGGCGCCTTCTCCACGGCACTGCGGGACACCGAGATCATCGAGACCATCGACGTGCCCAAGCTCTCGCGCGCGGGGCGCTACGGCTATTACAAGTTCTGCCGCAAGACGGGAGAGTTTGCCGAAGCGAGCGCGGCGGCCGTGTTCGATCCGGAGGCCGGGTCCGCGCGCGTCTATCTCGCAGCGGTTCGCCCGGTGCCTGTCTCGCTCGGGGCGATCGCATCGCGCGTTGCCCGAGAAGGACAATCCGCCGCCTCGGGAGAAGCGGTGACGCGGGCGATTGCGGAAGCGGCGAGCGATCTCGATCCGGTCGAGCGTCGCATGGCGGCGTCCGTCACGGCGCGCGCCTTGCAGCAGGTATTCGCGTGATGCTGCCGATCGCACTCACTGTGAATGGCAGGGCATTGCAGGCGCTGGTCGAGCCGCGCACCCATCTTGCCGATTTTCTTCGCGAGCATTGTCGGCTCACTGGAACGCATCTCGGTTGTGAGCACGGCGTGTGCGGTGCCTGCACCGTATTGATCGCCGGCGCGCCGGCGCGCTCCTGCCTTGCCTATGCGGCCGCCTGCGATGGGCTCTCGGTCGACACCATCGAAGGATTTGACGATGATCCGATCATGGCGGAGTTGCGCGAGGCATTTTCGCGCGAGCACGCGCTGCAATGTGGCTTCTGCACGCCAGGCATGCTGATCGTTGCACGCGATATCGTGCAGCGGCTGCCGAATGCCGACGAGCGCCGCATCCGGGTCGAGCTTTCCGGCAATCTCTGCCGGTGCACGGGCTATCGCGGCATCGTCAATGCCGTGCGCAGCGTGGTCGAAGCCCGCCGCACGCAACCGATGGCGAGTGAAACCGGACAGGGGACCGCGCCCGCCACCCCGCTGGCGGCTTTCGTGCCGAAAAGCGACGCAATAGCCGCGCCGATTGCGCCTGCCGCGGCGCCCGACGAGTCACGCCAAGGCTGGACCCGCTTCGAGGAAGCCTTCGTGATCCGCAAGCCACCCGCGACGGTGTGGAACACGTTCGCGGACATTCCTGCGGTCGCGGCATGCCTGCCTGGAGCCACGGTGGCCGAATATGACGCCCACGGCGTGAAGGGAACAATATCGGTGAAGCTCGGCCCAATCTCGGCAGCCTTTGCCGGCTCGGCTGTCATCGAGCGCGAGGACGCGACGCTGCACGGAGTTATCCGCGGCGCGGGCCGCGACAGGGGCACGGGCTCGCGCACAAAAGGAGAGGTGACCTATCGCCTCGAGCCGGAGGACGACGGCCGGCAGACGCGGGTGCTCTTGTCGCTCGAATACAGCCTGCAAGGCGCGCTCGCGCAATTCTCGCGATCCGGCATCGCCCGGGACCTCGGCCGCCGTCTGGTTGCCGATTTCGCGGCCAATCTCAACGCCCGCCTCGCCGGCGAACCGCCGGACAAGCAGGCGAGCGCGCCGCTCAATATCGGGCGCTTCATGCGGCTGTGGCTCGGGGATCGGGTCCGACGCCTGTTCAACCGCGGAGGGGCATAGTCGCCCCGCGTGTAGCTCCATCGCGCAGCGATTTTGCCTCGATAACAACCGCCTGTTCCGGTGCCGTTCTTTGAGCTTGGAACCTCGCGATGGCGCCGCAAGTCTCAAGAGCGTAAGCGCTTCATTCCCGCAATAGAGCGCGCGCGGATCGAGTTGCGCGGCGACGGCGTGTCGAAGTCAGCAGCGCGCTCACCGGCATCGATCGCCGCAGTCAGCTCTGCCTTAGTCCGCCGTCAGGCGGAAGAGCTCCCATTCCGTCGGCGCTCGCTTCAGCGCGGCCGACCAGCCGTCCTTCGTGCTGCCGAGGCCCGGTTCGACGCGGCGACCGGCGAACGCGAACTGGGCTCCAGTCGCGGCGAAGGGAAACGGCGACAGCGCGTAGATGGCCGTTCCGGCCGGCCGGATGGTGACCGTCACGTCCTGCTGCGCGCTCATCGGGACGTTCTCGAATTCCTGAACGCGGCGTTCACCGGGATGGATTCGGTTGAAATAGAGCGCAAGCGTATCGATGAACTGAAGCTGCTTGTAGTTCTGGAACACCTTGCGTTCGTCCAGCCAACCGACCGTCTCTCGGTCGTTGCCGAGCTCGGCCTTGAGGCGCTTCTGCCGATCGAGCTCGCCGTTGAGCATCTTGTCCGCCAGCGGGCGATCCTTGGCTGCGATCGCGTCGAGCAGCACCAATTTGGAGAGGCCGTAACGACCATTGTACAGGCCCCAACTGTGCATGCTCGATATCAGGCCACAATAGGGGTGGTGGCGCTGGTTGAAATCGGGCGAGAGCCTGCTGGTTGCGGTGATGTGCTCCGGCGGCGTATCGACGAGGTTGTACGGGAGCCCGGTTTTCTCGTCGACGACCGGGTCGCGATCGAATTGCAGCCAGCCCGCGTCGTGATGCGCGATGACGTAGATCATCAAGTCCAGCGGTGCCAGAGATTCGAACTGACGGTTGCCGAATGCCTCTGCAAACTGTCGACACAGGGCGGTGTGCTCGTACATCATGACGGCGAGCCGAGGTGTGCCGGCGGGCGCAGTTTGGATGATCATGACACACGTTCTCCGCAGGTTGCTCGAGGCACATTTTGAGATGCCCCTTGGCACGGCATGCGAGCCAGGGCGCGTGTCGCCACATCACGCCGCGTACGCGCTTGGCGGGCCATGTTGGTCGCGAGGCTCGGAGCCCCGGCACCGCTGTCGCCGCTGCCGCACCGCCCGCTGGTCCCGACGGTGAAATCTTCGATGGCGCCATCCGCCCGCCCCGCCCCGCGACCCGTTGGGGACGAGCGCATTCGCTTTACAAGCCCATCAGCTTCTCCGCGTTGCCGTGCGCGATGCGCTCCCGGTCCGCCTCGCTGACCGGGAGGTGTTGCAGGAATACACGCGCCTCCGCCATCGACCCGTAGGGGTGATCAACCGAGAACATGATGCGTTCAACGCCGACCTCGAGCAGCAGGTTGAGGAACGTCGCCGCAAAATTGAAGCCGCCAAAGGTGTAGTGAACGTTCTCGCGCAGATAAGCGGCGAGGGGACGATCAAGCTTCGTCAGATCCTTCGGCAGGTTCCTGTTGAGCCTGGGCAGCATGAACGGAATGCCTTCGCCCAGGTGGCCGATGATGACTTGCAGTTTCGGGTAGCGGTCGAACACGCCACCGAGGATCATGCGAATGAGGTGGACCGCGGTTTCGATGTGCCAGCCCCAGCCTGCGCTCGCGAATGTGGCGGTCACGGAGGGAGAAAACCCGGCGAAGGAAGCCTCGACAACCGCTTTCGGCGGCACGGTCGGGTGCAGATAGATCGGGACGTTGAGCGCTTCTGCACGCTCCAAGATCGGCCAGAAGAACTTGTCGTCCAGATAGCGGCCGCGCGTGTGGCCGTTGATCAGCGTGCCCTTGAAGCCCTGCTGCCGGACCCGGCGATCCAGCTCTTCGGCCGCTTTGTCCGGCGCCGCGGTCGCCAAGGCTGCAAAGGCGGCGAACCTCGTCGGATTCTTCTTCACGGCTTCCGCGAGGAAATCATTCGATTCGACGGCAATCGATAATTGCTCCGCCGCTTCGGACTGCTCGACCCCTGGAGAATTGAGCGAGAGCACCTGCATGTCGATGCCGGCCGCATCCATCTCAGCGATGCGCTTGTCGCCGACATCCTGAAGCTGCTCGCAAATCCTTGCGCCGCGGGGCCCCCGGTTGCGAAGCTGTTCGGCGAAATCCTTGCCCGGACCCGCCAGGAATCTCGGACTGACGAAATGTTCTTCAAGGGTAATGGTTCTCATCTCCGCTCCGTGTGGCGCTTTGGATGTCTGCCCCCGACATTCTAGCCGGTCGATTGTCTGCGCGTTATGGGTATTCGCCGGCGCAGTCCGTCAAAGATACCACGCGCTTGCTCGGGGCGCCCGGCAATGCTGCTGTTTCTCACACCCGCCTGTCGGGTCCCCGCCATCACGGCCTCCCCGGCTGTGTCGCGTGGGGACGGCGTGCGGTCGTCGTCGCATCATTCAGGAAAACGTGATCGTCATCGCAGAACCGTTCGGATAGACACATGGCTGATCAAACGAGGGGTCCATCCGTGACCATCCAGGAAACCGCTTCGCGTTACGCGCCTTTCATGCTGAGCATCTTGCGCATCGTCGCAGCCTTGCTGTTTTTCGAGCACGGCACGTCACGGCTTTTCGGCTGGCCGTCGCCGCTGCCTACGCCAGCGCCGTTTTCGATGTACTGGTTCGCCGGCTCGATCGAGCTCGTCGGTGGTGCGCTTCTCGTGATCGGACTTTTCACCAGGCCGGCGGCGCTGGTGATGTCGGGCGAGATGGCGTTCGCCTACTTCATCAGCCACGCACCGTCGGGCTTTTTCCCGATCCTCAACCGCGGCGACGGCGCCATCCTCTACTGCTTCGTCTTTCTCTATATCGCGTTTGCAGGCGGCGGTCCTTGGAGCGTCGATGCGCTGATCCGGCGCAAGCCGAGCCCGCGCTAAAGCATGACCCCGAAAAGTGTGCAGCGGTTTTCGGAAAAGATCATGCTCAGACAAGAAGCTAGATCGGGATGACGATTGGAAGAAAAGTCATCCCGATCTAGGTGGCTGACCTTGCTTTGCCCGGGCCGGCGAGGGTCGCCTCCGCCTCAATTCCCGCCGCCGGCTCCTCGCGGGTGCCGTCACCGCGGCCCCGCACATCGCATCGACGATGGCGGACGCATCCGCGCGTTGTCGCGAACCTGCTCTCCGCGACCGCAGCCCTCCGACCGCGCTGCTTCAATCGATCTTTGCGCCTGTCAACTCGATGACGGCGGCCCATTTCTCCGAGTCGCCCGTTATGCGCGCCGCAAACTCCTGCGCCGATCCGGGCCGCGTTTCGAATCCGATCCTGGCAAAGATCGCTCGCGTCTCGGGGGATCGCAAAGCTTCGTTGATGGCGCCGCTGAGCCGCTCGACGATCGGCGCGGGCGTGCCCCCGGGGGCGACGAGCCCCATCCACACTTCGTCCGGATAGCCGCTCAACCCTGCTTCGACCAATGTCGGCACCTCTGGCAGCTCGGGCAGGCGCTTGGTGCCGGCCACCACCAACGCGCGCGCAGCTCCGGCCTGGATATGCGGCAGCATAACCGAGATGCTCTCACTGGTTGCCTGAATCTGCCCGGACAGGAAATCGGGGATCGCGGCGGCCGTGCTGCGGTAAGGAACATAAGGCATGTCGATCCCGGTCTTTGCTCGGACGAACTCGCCCAACAAATGCGGCGGAACGCCGAGCGAAGCGCCGTGATTGAGCTTGCCGGGATTGCTCTTGGCGTAAGCGACGAGCTCGCCGATGGACTTCACAGGCAAGGCGGAGCGGACTGCGAACAGATTGGTGGTGGTCACGATCATGCCTACCGGGACGAGGTTCCTGATCCCGGGAAATTCGATCTTCTTGAAGAGGATAGGATTGATCGTCAGCGATCCCGTGCTGCCCAGCAGCAGCGTATAGCCGTCTGGCTCCGACGCCGCGACCGCTTTCAGGGCGATGGTGGTGCCGCCGCCCGGCCTGTTGTCGATGACCACCGGCTGCCCAAGCAGCGCGGAGAGCTGTTGCCCGATCTGCCTCGCGACGATGTCCACGGTGCCGCCGGCCAGGAACGGAACGATGATCCTGATCGGTCGGCTCGGGTACGCCTGTGCCGAAGCGGGGCTGGCGCTGACGAAGCCCACTCCAATCGCTGCGACCACGGCCAGCAGGATGCGCTTGAAGATCATTCTCTCCTCCCGTTCTATGACCGGACCTCCCGCACTTTGGATTTTCGTCCAGTCCGCAATTGCGCAATCGGAGTGTGTCGCGAGAAGCGGCCTCTGGTCTACCCCGCTCTCGGGATGCTGTGCACCGGCGGTTCCCGCATTCGCTCAGGACCGCGCGTGCGCCATGCTCGCGAATGCACCTACCGCTGCGGCAAACAGGTGCTGGCGTGGCGCGCCGACCCGAATCGCTCCGCTCGAACAGCAACGCTCATGAGCGTCACTGTGGTCTAACGGCGGCGGCGGGCACCGGATGGATTTTGCCCGGAGACCACGATCGTCGTGGACCCCATGCCCTGCTGCCTGACCAGCGCGAACAGGGCAGCGGCGTTCTGGGGATGCAGCCGGACGCAGCCGTGCGAGGCCGG
>JBAUOM010000353.1:0-11559 GCA_049579765.1 Xanthobacteraceae bacterium | reverse complement strand
GAGTGTTTGGCCGCCTGGTAATTCGCGTTTTGGGGAAGATGAAAGCCCCGGCAACGATACATACCGGGGCTTCATTCATGTCGACGCGAGTCGGGGGACGAGCGCGCGACATTCGCCAATGAACTAGACATGAAACCGCGATAAACAAGACAGTGCCCATGACGTAGTGGGTATCCATGCACGCTTGTTGAAGGGCGGTTCAACGGCGTGCCCAATCGCTGTCGTCCATCGGTCACTACAAATATCCGAGCCGGACTTGAAGCTTGGTCACATCTGCGAGGCCTCGCCAGGAGTCTTTGCATTGTCACCCGGGGGAGCCTCGTCGCCGGGTTGCCGGCAAAACACCTGATCTGACCGCTGCGGCGAGTTCGGGGCTACCGTCCAGGCGGCTGCCGGACGGCAGCCTTCGTGGGATGCGATCGATAACGCCGTAGGCAGGTTCCGTGGTCGGCCATCAGACGCCACGGCAAGATTGGTCAATATTATACAGACTCGACTCCGGCATGAGCCCTACCGTTGCTGAACTCAGGCATTGAGTCCTAGCCTTGATGGGGCAAGGCCTGCGCGGATTTCACCCCGCCAAATCCTGAGGTTAGTAGCACAGCGTGTAGCGTCGAGGATTAGCGAGCATTGGGGGCCCGAGGAAATGCGCCCCCGCCGCGGGTGGACGGATTGATGGTTCGGACGCCCGGTGCGGTCGGGGCGGAGAGGCTTTATGGAACTAAACAGGTTCAGGAAACAATTCAACGACATCGTAGATGCGTGTGCACTCGCCCAAGCCATTGTCGACACCGTTCGCGAGCCTGTTCTGGTGTTCGACAAGGACTTGCGCGTGATAGCCGCGAGCCGCTCTTTCTATTCGGTCTTCAAGGTTAGCCCCCAGGACACCCAAGGCAGGCTTCTTTACGAGTTGGGCGATGGCCAATGGGATATTCCGAGGCTTCGTCTGCTGTTGGAAAAAATCATACCCGAGCAGGCGTGATGGAGGACTATGAGGTCGAGCACGAGTTTCCCGGCGTCGGACACCGCACGATGCGCTTGAACGCACGGCAGGTGTTCTATGAGGGAGGTGCCGATACGACTATTCTGCTTGGGATAGAGGACGTCACCGGGCAGCGCGCCTCGGAGCGTGAAAAGGAGGAGCTGCTACGGCAGAAGGACGTATTGCTCGAGGAGATGCAGCATCGTGTCGCCAATAGCTTGCAAATCATTGCCAGCATAATTCTGATGAAAGCGCGGACGGTGCAATCGGCAGAGACGCGCCTTCATCTACAAGACGCTCATTCGCGGGTCATGTCCATTGCGGCTGTGCAGAAGCACCTCCATGCATCGGGGGCCAGCGGGCCGATCGAAATAACGCCTTATCTCTCAAAGCTGTGCGAGAGCCTCGCAACCTCGATGATCGGCGACATTCGGCCAATCTCGCTGAAGGTATTCGGCGACGGAGGAAGTGCGACTCCCCGTCAGGCCGAATGCCTCGGCTTGATCGTCACGGAACTTGTGGTGAACGCTCTGAAGCATGCGTTCCCCAACGACAAGAGTGATGGTCGGATAACCGTCGGGTATGATGCCGCAGGGACGAATTGGAAGCTCTCGGTCACTGACAACGGGATTGGCAGGCCAGACGGTGTCTTTGCTCAAGCAAAAACCGGGCTCGGCACGAGCATCGTCAAGGCGCTCGCGCAACAGCTCGGTGCCCAGGTGGAAACTTCGGCCGACCCAAAAGGAACGACCGTGTCGGTCACTCGCGCCACGTTTTCGGCGAAGACTCGAGCCGCGTGAAAGGGTGGATCGACGCTAGCCGCAATCGCGATGAAAAGGTATTCAGCGGCTGCAATCCAGCACCGAGTATTCCCGGAAGAACGAGCAATATTGCTCATTCTCAAATCACCCTTCAATGACTTGTGCACGATTTACACGGAACAACTTTAGCGCACCCGAGTTTGATCTACGGCTCGGGCGGTTACATCCAAGGAGGATCAATATTATGAATCGTTTTCTCCTGACCTTTGCTGCGGTCGCGACCGTCCTGGCAACAGGCTCGCTCGTGCCGAGCCGCGTCGACGCGTCGCCATTGAGCGCGTCGATAGGTGCCGATCTGGCGATCGAAGCGCTCGCTCCGATCCAGAACGTCGCGTTTTGCTTTTACGTGGATGGCTGGAATGGTCCAGGCCTCTACCAGTGCGGCTTCCAGCGCCGACAAGGTATGGGCTGGCACGGTCCTCGCGGCGGACAGGATCACCGTGGCCGCGTTGTCGATCACGACCGCCGCGGCCATCAATCCAATGGGCCAGGCATTCACATTCAAACTGAAGGGCGCGGTGGGCGCTACTGAGCCTCTCACCGATCCTCATGACTCGGCCCCCCTTTCCAAGGGGGGCTTTGTCTTAGGATGCTGCGATGAACGAAGATCGTTTGGCGGTGCCGCCGGGAACACGGGCGGCAAAATGCAAGAAGGCTCGGGCGCATCACGGGCGACGCGAAAAGCCAAACCGATGGGCTGATTGACCAGGCAGTAGGGACGGCCCAGGATCTCTTAATGGTCAAGCAAAAGACTGCCGGCCTGCACCCGCATTCTGCATGCAGGCCCGCTTGTGCGTTTCGGGTTCCGATTGGCAAAGACAGCGAGTTTCATGACATGCAAATGCGCTTTCCCGCTTTTCATGCAGAATATTGGATTTATGTGCTCGCAGCCTGCGTGATAGTCGTCTTTGGCGCCCTCCTGTACACGGCGGATGGGCCGATCAAATTTTCCAGCTGCTGTTAGGGCGCCGAAGCGGACCCTAGCCCGCCGGCTCAGGCGGCGACCTAATCTTGGAGCGAGATCAATCAGGAAACATTGGCGGAGATGATCGGCACGACCCGATTTCGCGTCATGGCGCGACCCGTTTGAGGCGGCGCGGCGAGCGCGCCGGACTGCGTCTCCCCTCCTGCCGCGCTCGGAGCAGCGCCTTGATGCTGCGACTTGCGAAGGTTGCGAAGGCCTCCCTGCCCCCTGGTCTGGGGCCTGGAATCGATCGGTTTCCCGGGGCCTACGCTGGGGGCCGGCTTCGCCTTGTCCGACTTCCGCGGCGCACTGCCCCGCTGCCGGTCGGTCTTTCCTTCCGCTGCTGGTCATGTGCCGCCGCGGCCGGCGCTTCGCGGCGTTCGTTTGCATTGCGCAGATGTGTGCCAGCGACCGCCGTCGCCGTGGTGATTCAAGCCAGTCCGAGCGTGCGAACCCTGGAGTTCGGCTGACTTTGCTCTACCGCGGAGCGGAAACCGGCAAGCGCTTCATGAGCGGCGCGCAGGCGGCCGGCATCTTCGCTGATCTCCCTGTCACTGATCTTCGATGAAATCAGATCGTGGCGTACGATGTAGTTGGACGCTCGGCGGGAGAGTTGGTCCGCCTTTGCAACGACGTCATCGTTGTACACCAGGAGAGACAAAATATTCTCAATTCCGCATTGCACGTTGTGGAAGTGATGAGAACTGGTTACCCCGCGAGATCTCTCCTCGAGCTGGGCACCGATGAGCTTTAAGAAGCTTGCAATGTGGGCCGAAAGCATGGGGTACTCTTCGCTGCCTGCTAAATCCGTTCCGTGAGAAGCAGGACGACGAGGATAATCAGGATGATGCCGATGGCGCCGATGCCACCGTGACCATACCCGTACCCATAGCCGCCGAAGCGGCCACTGAACCCGCCGAGCAGGAAGATGATGAGGATGATAACGAGGATGAGGCCGATGGACATGGCGGCGTCCTTTTTGTTTCAGCGATGTGAGCGGCAAGACGGCGAGCACTGTCGCCGCAACAACATCCGCGCTGGCGCGATGCAGGCGATACCGAGACGAGTGCCGGAACGCCAAAGTCGGTCGAGACGCCTCGGGAGCATGGCGCTATCGGAAACCTCCATCGCCCCTGGCCGCGCGGCCCGAGGATGACGGCTATCGTTGAGCAGATTAGGTGCGCGGACGGGCAACGTCTGAGCAAAATTGCTCACGTCGTTGAGAACGCCGAGCAGGTGTATATGTCGCGCGCGCCGCGAGCAGCGCGCGCGGAGGTACGAAAGCGGCGGATCCTCATGACACTCGCGCCAAACGCACTTCCATTTTGAGCGTTATTGTGCCTGCCGACGGGTCACAAAGCTGCTGGTCATGCCGCGAACCGCCTCGCGCGGCCACTTCATCGGCACGCAGACCGTGCGGCGACACAGCGAGCTGCGTGCGTACACCGCGGCCGTGCGGCGCTATCTCTCGATCGTATCGGCAAAGGCACGTGCGAAACGCACGGCAAGCGCCCTCGCATCTGATCTAAGTTGGTCGTCGGTTTTCGGGCGGGTCTTCAAGTTCTTGACGGTGACTTCTACGACGAGCTTTCCGCCCCCGACATCCTGCTCGGACCAGGTGATCTTTGCTCGCACGTGATCCTCGTCGAGAGGCGCCATTTCGATCTCTACGCCTTTTGCCATGGTCGCTCTCCTCTGATGTCGGGAGCTACACACTCTTGCGTGCACGGATGCTTGTAGTTCCGCGAAATATCATATTTGGCCCATTGCGGCCGTGCTCGTAAATTTGCCCCGCAATCCGCACGACTGCCCATCATGGATGAGCTGCACCATCGCATGCCCACAAGGCGGACTATCAAAGCCGAAGGGCGCGGCTTGCGCCGCGCCCTCGTCGGTTGACGCTTTGTCGTTCTGGCCGGATCAGAAGTCCATGCCGCCCATTCCGCCGCCGCCGCCCGGCATGGCCGGGGCCGGCGACTGCTTCTTCGGCGCTTCCGCGACCATGGCTTCCGTGGTCACCAGGAGCCCCGCGACCGAGGCGGCGTCCTGCAGCGCGGCACGCACCACCTTGGCGGGGTCGATGATGCCCTTGTCGACCATGTCCACGTAGTCCTCGGTCTGGGCGTCGAAGCCGTAGGTCTCGGACTTGTTCTCCATGATCTTGCCGACCACGATCGAGCCCTCGACGCCGGCGTTCTCGGCGATCTGCCGCAGCGGCGATTCCAGCGCCTTGAGCACGATGTTGATGCCGGCCTGCACGTCGGGATTGTCGTCGCTGATCCTGCCGACCGCCTTCTTGGCGCGCAGCAGCGCAACCCCGCCGCCCGGTACGATGCCCTCTTCCACGGCAGCGCGGGTGGCGTTGAGCGCGTCCTCGACGCGGTCCTTCTTCTCCTTCACCTCGACCTCGGTGGCGCCGCCGACGCGGATCACCGCCACCCCGCCGGCGAGCTTGGCGAGCCGCTCCTGCAGCTTTTCGCGGTCGTAGTCGGAGGTGGTCTCCTCGATCTGCGCCTTGATCTGGCCGATGCGGGCCTCGATCTCCTTCTTCTTGCCGGCGCCGTCGACGATCGTGGTCTTTTCCTTCTCGATGATGACCTTCTTGGCGCGCCCGAGCATCGCGGTGGTCACGTTCTCGAGCTTGATGCCGAGGTCTTCCGAGATCAGCTGGCCGCCGGTGAGGATAGCGATGTCCTCGAGCATGGCCTTGCGGCGGTCGCCGAAGCCGGGAGCCTTGACGGCGGCGACCTTGAGCCCGCCGCGCAGCTTGTTGACGACGAGGGTGGCGAGCGCCTCGCCCTCCACGTCCTCGGCCACGATCAGGAGCGGCTTGCCCGCCTGCACGATCGCCTCCAGCACCGGCAGCATCGCCTGCAGGCCCGAGAGCTTCTTCTCGTGCAGCAGCACGAAGGCGTCCTCGAGCTCGGCCAGCATCTTTTCGGCGTTGGTGATGAAGTAGGGCGAGAGATAGCCGCGGTCGAACTGCATGCCCTCGACGATCTCGACCTCGGTCTCCAGCGCCTTGGCCTCCTCGACCGTGATGACGCCTTCGTTGCCGACCTTCTGCATCGCCTCGGCGATCATCTTGCCGACCTTGGTGTCGCCGTTCGACGAGATGGTGCCGACCTGCGCCACCTCCGCGGACGAGCCGACCTTCTTCGAGCGCTTCTGGATGTCCTTCACCACCGCGGCGACCGCGATGTCGATGCCGCGCTTGAGGTCCATCGGGTTCATGCCGGCGGCTACCGACTTGGCGCCTTCCTTGACGATCGCCTGCGCCAGCACGGTCGCGGTGGTGGTGCCGTCGCCGGCGGTGTCGTTGGTCTTCTGGGCGACCTCGCGCACCATCTGCGCGCCCATGTTCTCGAACTTGTCCTCGAGCTCGATTTCCTTGGCCACCGTCACGCCGTCCTTGGTGATGCGCGGCGCGCCGAAGCTCTTGTCGAGCACGACGTTGCGGCCCTTGGGACCGAGCGTCACCTTCACGGCGTTGGCCAGGGTGTCGACGCCGCGCAGCATCTTGTCGCGCGCATCGCCGCCGAATCGTACGTCTTTCGCAGCCATTTCAAGTCACTCCATTCGTGTTCTGATGTATTCGCTGTATTCGCTGTATCGTGTCCGTCCGTTCCTCATCCTGAGGAGCGCCGCAGGCGCGTCTCGAAGGATGGTGCCGGTGATTTGCGTGCCCGGACGAGGATCGCGGTCAGGCGAGCACGCCCATGATGTCGGACTCCTTCATGATCAGGAGATCCTCGCCGTCGAGCACGACCTCGGTGCCCGACCACTTGCCGAACAGCACCCTGTCGCCGGCCTTGACGTCGGGCGCGATGATCTTGCCGCTCTCGTCGCGGGCACCGGGGCCCACCGCGACCACTTCGCCCTGCGAAGGCTTCTCCTTGGCGGTATCGGGGATGATGATGCCGCCCTTGGATTTCTCCTCGGCATCGATGCGCTTCACGACCACCCGGTCATGCAGCGGACGGAACTTGGTTTTGGCCATTACGGTGTCCTCACAGGCGTTCTGGGCGGGGGCTTCAAGTCTTTGATTGACAAGGTCGATTTGGAAGGGTGTTAGCACTCGATGTTCATGAGTGCCAACGCAGAGCGGAAATAGGGTCTGGCCGGCAAGGTGTCAAGCCGGCGGCGCGCCGCGCGCACCCGCCGAGGAGGGGGCCGCCCGCCGCGAAGGAGACGACGCGTCATTGTGGTCCTACTTTGTTCTTGCTTCTCGCTGATGTCGCCGAAGGAGCCATTCCCCGCAGGTTCCTTCCGATGCTGTTGTCGGTCTTCCGCAACGCCTCTTGAGGATCGGCGTCCCCGCCGCTCAGCGCCCCGCGCGCCGCAGCGCCCGCTCGTAATAGCCGAGGTCGATGTAGCGCTCGGGCGCGGCGGGCTTGCCGCCTTGGATCTCGGCGCGCAGCGCGAGCGCGTTGTTGAAGCCTTCGAGGTCGAACTTGGCGTCGGGGGCGAAGCCGAACCGGGGATCCATCAGCAGCTCGTAGGTGCGCTCCGCCTCCTTACCGGAGATCTTCAGCTTCTCCGTCAGCAGCGCCACGTTCTCGGCCCGGTTTTCGGGGTCGCGGGTCCAGCGCAGCGCGGCGATGTAGGCGGCGATGTAGCGCTCGAGCACCGCCGGATGCTCGCGCGCCCAGGCCCGCATGACGAAGACGCCACCGGCCTGGTAAGGGCCGAGCATGTCGACGGTCCGCCCCAGGCTTCTCATGCCGAGCCCTTCGGCCTGCACCGTGAACGGCAGGTTGAGAATGGCCGCGGCGTTGTCCTTGCTCTCGATCATCGCCTTGAAGCGGAACACGCCGGCGCCGACCGGCTTGACGGTGTAGTCGGTGCCGTCCTTGAGCCCGTGCAGCGCCAAGATTTTCTTCGCCTGCAGCGCGTAGGCGGTGTCGGGCGCGTCCACCACCAGCGTGCGGCCGCGCATGTCGGCGAAGGATTTGATCTCCGGCTGCACGAAGAATTCGTTCATTCCGCTGTCGCCGCCGGTGACGATCACCACGTCGTGCTTGCCGACCTCGACCATCGCGAGCGCGTTGTCGACCGCGGAATGCACGACGTCGAACTTGCCGGCGGCAAGCCCGTCGCGCTGGCTGCGCGAATTCTGCGTGAGATGAAGCTCGATCTTGAAGCCGTGCCGCTCGAAAATTCCCTTCGCGATGCCGGCATGCAGCGCAAGGGTCTTGGCTTGGGGAAAGGCATTGACGCGCAGGACCGTCGGCTCGTCTGCGCCCGCGGCCGCCGTGGCGCCGAGCGCGAGCGCGCCCGTGAGCGTGCCGAACAGCGCGACTGACCGCCGCAGCGTTCGAATGCCGCTTGCAACGAAGACCTGAACGGAACAAGCCATGAAATTTCCCCTGCGCGCTCTGGGCGGCGCGGCTGGCGATCATAGCAATACGGCCGCGGCTGCGTCCGTCGTCGCGGGAGCGAACGACGAGTGGACCGCCGCGCCGGATCGTCTATCTTGCCGCAAAGCCGCGAGGGCGGGGAGACCGGAATGCGCGCGATTTCGTTGGCCGAGGCGAACAGGATCATCGAGGGCACGTTCGCCTCCGCGAGGAAGCGCAAGGCCTACGCGCTCGCCGCCATCGTGCTCGACGCCGGCGGGCGGGTGAAGGCGTTCCAGAAGCAGGACGGCGCCTCGCTCATGCGCTTCGAGATCGCCTACGGCAAGGCGTTCGGGGCGCTCGCGCTCAACCGCTCATCGCGGCAGGTGCTGCAGAAGGCGAAGGAGAAGCCGGCCTTCATGCAGTCGCTCGCCGAGCTTGCCGACGGTCCCATGTTCCTCGAGGCCGGCGGCCAGCTCATCCGCGACCCTTCGGGCGAGATTGTCGGCGCGCTCGGGGTTACCGGCGACGTCAACGAGGTCGACGATCTCTGCGCCATCGACGGCATCCATGCCGGGGGGTTCCGCGCCGACGCTGATTTCGATGCCGAGGCGGCGCAGCGGCTCAACATCAAGCTCGACCCCCCGCTGCGCGATCCGCGCAACAAGAAGGGGGCCGGGACGCGATAAAGCTCCTGCCGCGCGGAACATCTGCCCGCCCTGTTGCGTTACGTTCGGTTGTGCAAACGAGGTGCGGCCGTGACACGCAGCAAGGCGCAGGAGTATCGACGCCTCGCGCAAGAGTGCCTGGCGATGGCGCGCACGGTTTCGACCGAGGAGGCGCGGGCCGCCCTGCTGGAGAGGTCGGAAGTCTGGCTTCGCCTGGCAAACGAGCAAGACGACGACCGCGCTGATATCGAGGGGCCACTCGCGCCGAGGCCGGTCGAAGCGGCCCGACCGGTCGTCCAGCAGCAACAGCAGGCCCAGCCCAACAAGGATGACAACAACGAAAAGGATTAGGGCCGCCGCTCGTGCGATTTGTCGGCGATCAGACGCTTGCGGAGGAGATCCTCGCCATTGCCGCCGCCACGGTGAAGACCCGCATGTTCTACGCGCGCAAGAAGCTGGCCGAGATGGTCCATGGCGGCTAGAGGCGCCTCGACATCGGTCGACCCGCCGCAGCGCGATCCGCGCAAGAAGGGGGCCGGGACGCGATGGGGCCTCGGTTTGCCTCATATCTGCCTTGCGCGGGCCTTATTCCCTGCAGCAAAGTGGCGCGGAGCGGGCGGCCGGGATCAGGGGTAATAAAGGATCGTGCGGGGTTGCCTCTCGTTAACCATGCGTCTGATAGACGTGGGTTCAAGGTCCGTGCGCAGGCTTGGCGTCATCGGCTCCCGACGCTGCGGACGGGAATCAAAGGGGAGATATCCGATGGGGATTCTCAGATTTAATTGGTCGCTCGCGGCGGTTGCGCTGTCGGCGCTGTCGCTGGGCGGCTGTGCCACGGGGCCTGGCCCGCAGGGGGACGCTGCCTCGGCCGCGCCGCCGCAACCCGAAATCCCGGCGCGGGTGCGGCCTTCCGAGATCGTCGGCCGTTGGGGCTATGCCGCCTATCACAAGCCGGAGGATCGTGCGCGCACCGAGGCCAATGCGCGCGGGCAGTGCAAGCAGCCATTCGTGATCGGCCAGGGCCCGACCGGCGGGGTGATGATGTATCTCGCCGATTCCAGTCAGCTGCAGGAGCTTCGCCTCAAGGGCAGCACGAACGGCCACGACTATATCGGCCCCGCGGGCCAGACCCCCGGTCCGCAGGACCGCGAGATCCTGTCCTTCGACGGCCGCGTCATGCTGCTCAAGTTCGTCGACCCGGAAACCGATGGGCGCTACGGCACCGGCGTGTTCGTGCGTTGCGCCCCGCGCGCCTGACGGGGCCCGGCCGAGCCGAAGGAGACTGCACTTTGGCGGCGCTCCGCCTGATCCGCACGCCGCTCGCGGCATGGGAGCGCGACGGGCTCGCGGCGGCGCTCGTCAATGCCGGCCTGCCGGCGGACGACGTCGGCGATCCGCATCTGTTGTTCTGGCGCTTCGAGACCTACGAGGACGTCCCCGTCGGCTTCGGCGGGCTCGAGCTCCACGGCGAGGATGCGCTGCTGCGCTCGGTGGTGACCTTGCCGCCGCTGCGCCAAGTCGGCATGGGCGCTGCCATCGTTTCCGCGCTCGAGGTCGAGGCGCGCGCACACAAATGCCGCGCGATCTATCTCCTGACCGCGGCGGACCCGGCTTTTTTTGCGAAGCTCGGCTATGCGCCCTGCGCGCGCGCCGATCTGCCGCAAGCCGTCCGTGCTGGCAGTCAATCCGCCGCGCTGCCGGGCGCGGCGGCGATGGTCAAGCGCATCGGCTAGCGCGTGATCCCGAAAAGTGGATACCGGTTTTCGGAAAAGATCACGCGCAAAACAAAAGCTTAGAGCCGGATGATGATTCAACGAAAAATCATCCCGCTCTAGGTCGGTCCGGGCGTCATGCCGCGTGGCTTGGCATCGTGTTCCTGTCGTTCCCGCGCAAGCGGGAACCCATAGTCCAGAGCGGTGGTTATGGCCCCCCGCTTTCGCGCATGGGCGCTGACTTAAGACAGAAAGTACGATCTCTCCGCTGTCATGCCCGCGAAAGCGGGCATCCAGTAACCCGTGAACGTGCGATTCGGCGCCGAAGCATGCCTCTCGGCCGATGCCGGCGATTACTGGATCGTCCGCTGGAGGTTGTCCTCGGCCCGGCCGAAGGCCGGACCCGGGGCGGACGATGACAACCGAGGGGGTGCTTACATTGGCGCCCATGCGCTTTCGCGGGCACGACGGCAACCGAAGGGCTCAGTGGATTGCCCGCGACCCGTGATAGGGTCGCCCCCCGTTCGCCGGCTGCGCCCTCGTCATGCCCACGCTTCGCGATGTCATCGCCGGTCCCTGGCGCGCCGTTTTGGTGCTCGGGGTGACGCAGATTCTGGCCTGGGGCGCGATCTTCTATCCGCCGGTCTTGACCGTCCCGTTGATCGCCGCCGAGCGCGGCTGGTCGATGACCTTTGCCATGGCGGGCTTTTCGCTCGCTTTGTTCACGGCCGGGCTCATGTCCCCGCGCGTGGGCCTGCTGATCGACCGCTACGGCGGGCATCGCATCATGCCGGCGGGCGCGCTCCTTGCCGCGCTCGGTCTCGTCCTGATCGTTCAGGTCGATCATCCCGCCGCCTATCTCGCGGTCTGGATGCTGCTGGGCGTGGCCACCGCCGCTTCCCTCTACGACCCCGCCTTCGCCACGCTCGGACGCATCTTCGGCGCGGCGGCGCGGCGCCCGATCACCGCGCTGACGCTGGCCGGGGGCTTCGCGTCGACCGTGAGCTGGCCCACCACCCATCTTCTGCTCGAGGCGGTCGGATGGCGCGGCGCCTATCTGGTCTATGCCGCGC
>JBAUOM010000352.1:0-2397 GCA_049579765.1 Xanthobacteraceae bacterium | reverse complement strand
AACGCCAACACCGCTGCGACGGCGCACAGCGCGAGCAGCGGACGCAAGCGCAAAACGGACATGAATTCCTCCCTTGGGGCCGGCTGGCCGGGCCAACCGCCTATATCGGTATTGCATGGCCGGATTTGAAGAGGTCCGCAAGAGGTCGCAAACGGCCGCGCCCGCCGTTTCCTCCGGCGTGCTCCGGCACGTTGGATTGGACCCGGCGACAAGCCCGGCCTTGCGCCGAACCGTCGCGAAAGCGTCACACGAACAATCCGCCTGGACCGGCGGCGTAAGATTACCGAGGTCGGGGAGAGTTCCGAGATGCGCCGACCACGCTTGCACCCAATGTCATTGCAGGGCGACAACAGCCCCTGACCGTCTTCAGAAAGACGGATACGTCACTCGCGACGGAGTTGCGGCGCTCGCCACCGCCGACGGCATACCGCCTGGCGGCGAGTTCGAACGCCGCGCGGCGGCAACGACAACGAATCGAGGAGCGCGAGACGGTTGCTGTTTCAAGTGGAAAGCGGCAAAGCCACTTCGCTTTGCCGCTCGACTGGCCACTCGCGCTACCTCGACTCGGAAATCACACGACACGCCCTCGAGCTGCTGGTCGCATAACCGCAGCGTATAGGCCGACTGACCGCCACGCTCAGGTCGGAGAGCCCTTGTGTTGGGTGCGCCTCTTGACGTGACGGACGGCTTTCGCTTTCGGCGCCGCCTTCGGAGCCTCAAAGCTGGGTCCCGCGGACGTGTCGAAGAGGTTGCCGTTGATGTTCAGGAATTTCTGCTCTTGAGCGTGGGCGGGCATGGCGAATGCGCCCAGCACAAAAGCCGCGATAACCAAGGCCTTCATCGGAGTTGCTCCCTTTGCGATGAGAGTCCACTTCGCTGTCAGTTCCAGCCTCGCAGCAAGGAAAGTTCTCGTAAAATTAGGCGGCCGATTCATCAACGACGTATGTGTTTCGCGACGGACGAAATCGGCCGCCCGCAAACGGCGGCCTCGTCGGCGGGCCATCCGTTTCAGCAAAGGCGCATTTTGTGATCGCCATCACAGCGCTTCTCCGGCTCGGAACGGCAAAGTGCCGACATCATCCATGGCCTCAGGGCGCCGTCGAAAGGGGAGAAAGTCATGAACACGATCCGCAATGGAATGATTGCAGCTCTCAGCTTCGCTGTCTTGGCACTGCCGAGCGCGGCGTCCGCCGAGTTCAAGCCCTCGGCCGAGCTGCGCTCGGCGTGCATGGGCGATGCGATCAAGCTGTGCAGCACATCGCTCTTCAGCATGGATAGCCTGCTAGCGTGCCTGCAGGCGAAGAAGTCCGAAGCCAGCCCGCAGTGCCGCACGCAATACGACGCCGAAGCGAAAACGGCTGCGCAGAAATAGCCCACTACGGTCGGAACGCGTTGCGGTCCCCGCGACCCCTTCGCGTGCCCGCACCAGCGATGACGATCTGCCGAATTGGCGCAGTCACCCGAGTAGGTGGCTGTCTCGGTCGCAGGATTTTCAGGGCGGATCAGATGTCCTCGGCGGTTGCGTCAGCGCCGGTCGACGGACGACATCGGCGCGGGCACGATACCAACCCTGACCGAGGTGCCCACCAACAGTGCCGGCAACCGTGTCGCGAGCGGCAGGCCTCGGAAAGGATGAATGGGGTGAATCGCGCAGCCGTCAGTCACGAGTCTCGGTGCGGCGGCGCAATGTCGCGCTCGTAGGCGCGCAACTCGTCGAGCCCTTCGCCCGCCCGAAATCGCACATTGAGTTGACGGAAGAGCAACAGAGTCCGCTCCAACGAGTCCCTGTAACCTTGAATGCGTCGGCCGAGGAGCTCGCGCGCGTATGTGTGCAATCTGACGTCATACAGGGTGAGATCCGACAGTTTCTTCCGCGTGGCGGAGGCGAGCTCCGCGAGTGCCGGCCGATGCTCGGTGACGTTGATCCGAGTGTAGACGAGGTCGCTCAGCGTCCACCCCAGGTCGGAGGCGAGGATCAGCAGCGTCTCGTCGAACTGTTCGGTCACTCCGACCAGCATGCAGTCGTCGAGCATGGTGGTTGCCGCCGAGAGATCCGCTCCGGTCACCATCGGGTGGGTCGCGGTCGTCGCATCCGTGTCGGCGGGGTTGAGCTCCGGCCGTGCGCTGAGCACGCGAGTCAGGGGGTTATCGAAGCCGATCGGATATTCCGACCGTTCCGCCATGTATTCGTCGAATGTTCGCATCAGCCGCGTGTGTGAATCGGTGTAGTGATAGGCTGACACGATGAGTTCGCGGGGGTCGCGTAGCAGGGTGATGGCCGCGCACGGCCGGGGCAGGGCTGCCCGGGCGTCGGGGCCCCAATGGCCCCACACCGCCCGCACCTTCTCGGGCCGCGGCATGCGAGCGATCGCGCGCACCAGGACGTCGGGCGACCAC
>JBAUOM010000351.1:0-3610 GCA_049579765.1 Xanthobacteraceae bacterium | reverse complement strand
GGGGGGGGGTGTGGGGGCACTATCAGCCGCCTGAGGTCTTGGAGAGACCCCTCACCCCAACCCTCTCCCCTCAAGCGGGGAGAGGGAGCGCACCGTGCCTGCGGCTCCCACAGTTTCTCGAAACTGCAACAGAGGAAACCCACCCATGCCGGACCCATTCGCCGAGCTGCGCCACGAGCTCGCCGTCGCCAACCGCATCCTCGCCAACGAAGGCATCCTCGATGCGTTCGGCCATATCAGCGCCCGCAACCCGAAGGACCCGAACCGCTATTTCATCTCCCGGCACCGCGCCTCCGAGCTGGTCGAGCCGTCCGACGTCCTCGAGATGACGCTCGACTCCGAGCCGGTGGTGCCGACGCGGCTGCGCCTCTACAGCGAGATGGTGATCCACGGCGAAATCTACAAAGCGCGGCCGGACGTGAATTCGGTCTGTCATCACCATGCGCCGGCGGTGCTGCCGTTCTGCGCGACCGGGGTCGAGCTCGTCCCACTCTTTCACCTCGGCGGCACGCTGGGAGAGAAGGTGCCGTTCTGGGACAGCCGGGACGAGTTCGGCGATACCAACCTGCTCGTGCGCACGCCGGAGGAAGGCGCCTCGCACGCCCGCGCGCTCGGCCCGCACTGGCTGCTGCTGCTGCGCCGCCACGGCGCCTCGCTCGCTGGCAAATCGGTGCGGGAATGCGTGTTCCGTTCGATCTACACGACGCGCAACGCCGAGCTGCAGTTGCGCGCCATGGCGATCGGAACCTTGGGCCCGCTGTCGCCGGGCGAGGTGGCGAAATGCGGCGGCCATAATCTCGGCTCGCGCGGGGTGGAACGCGCGTGGGAATACTGGGTGACCCGGCTGCAGAAGGCGGAAGCGATGTGGGCCGCGGCCGGCGGCCTGACCCGAATGAAGGGGCTCGACGCGGTGGCGCGGCCGCAGACGGCGGGACTCCCGCCCGCCAAGTCGGCAACGCGACGCGCCGGCAAGGCCGGCGCCAAGATCGCGGCCGCCGCGAAGAAGGTGAAGACGAAGCGCTGACGCCGCGTAAAGAATTCGTAAACAATCTTCGAGCGATCATTGCGGCGAACGCGCGCATGACGTGGCTTGCTCTTGCGGTGCAACACAGTGTCACAAGAGTTGACGCGAGAGCCCGATTGTCGCCAAAAACGATTCGTACTCGCACGCCACGCCGGACACGCAGGCGACGTCAACGAACGTCGGGGAACCGAGATGCAAACGAAGAAGACTTACCAGGTGCAGCATTGGCCCGACGGCCAATGGAGTCCCACGCACAACTGGCGCAAGATCGAGGCCGCCAGCGCAAAGGAGGCGGCGGAGAAAGTGTGCGGTCTTGCGTTGCGCGAGCAAGGCACGCTGGCGCAACTGCGCGCCCGCGTCCTCACCTTGGGCGATCTCAAGCAGCGCAGCGCCACGGCGTTCTATACGGCGGAGTAGAAAAATCTGACCGGCGCACGTCCCTGACCGCCACAAGGCGTCCACGCCGCCGGACCAGGCGCCAGGTCACCGAGTTCCTCCCTCGAGCGCTTGCATCCGACAAGTCGATCCCGGCGACGGCGTCACGCGCGCCGCGGCACGTTCCGCATGGCGAAACGCGGCCGCCATGCCTCGTCCGCCGAGCGTTGCGCACCTCCCCGTAATCCCGTAATGACAGCGCACGGTCCCACCAAAGCGCGCTTGCAACCACGGCCGTAACGAATCGCCCAAGCGCCGCCGATTCGAGGGGAGGCGCCGGAATGACGGGCATGTACGAGCAGGCGCGACCGGGCATGGGTCACAACCAGCCCGACGAATATGCCGAGGAGAAGAAGCACGAGAAGTGGGAGCGCTGGGCGAAGAAGCGCACCTTCGTGCGCGCGTTGGAAGGCACCTACAGCCATCTCTACAAGGCGCTGGTGGAGGAGAAACGGGTCTATCCGTCGCGCGACGTGCCGTGGAAGGGCGGGCCCGGACAGTTCGGCAAGAGCGTGATCAGCCCGCAGGCGACCGGCATCATCCAATCGCTGGAGTCGCACATCGAGGCTTACGCGCCGGGCGCCTACGGCCAGAAGCACGGCCACCTCAACAGCGCGGTGTTCTACGTGCTCAAGGGCCGCGGCCACGACGTGCATGACGGCCGGCACATCCCTTGGAAGGCCGGCGACGTGATGATCGTGGAGAACGGCTGCGTCCACCAGCACTTCAACGACGATCCGGAGGAGGAGGCGATCCTCCTGGTGTTCAAGGCCAAGCCGCTGTTCCTGTTCATGCACCTCCTGTTCCAGAAGATCGTGGAATGGCCGCCCGACAAATTGCCGCCCGGCCAGGAGAGCTACAAGCCGCCGACGGATATCTGAGCGATGAGCGCCCTGCCGGTTTGATCCGCGTGCGGCAGCGAATCGGCATCCATTCGCGAGCAAGTTTCATGTCAGGAGATCACATGTCGTTCGAGGACAAGGACGCCGCGCTGTCCGGCTCCGCCGCCTGCACGTTCCACGCCGACGACATCGCGGCCTCGCAGGATTTCCGCCGGCGCTACGAGGAGCTGACCAACGTCGTCAAGGCCGAGGACATGCCGTGGGAGCGCTCGCCCGACGGGCTGATCAAGCACCTCGTGCACCATCGCCTCGACACGCGCGAATGCTGCGTGGAGGCCTATATGCAGTTCCTCAAGGCGGGGGAGCGCTCCGGCAGTCACCGGCACATGTGGGAGGAGATCATCTTCGTGGTCGAAGGCTCGGGCTACGACCTGCATTGGGACATGAAGTTCGAGTGTCTCGACGCCTTCAAGTGGGAATGGGCGGAAGTGCCTAAGAAGTTCGAGTGGCAACAGGGCGACTACATCTACATCCCGCCGTTCACCACCCATCAGCACTTCGCAAGCGCGGATGCGCGCCTGATCATGATGAGCAACCGGATGGTCAAGGAGATGGGCTTCGACTGGTTCGACCAGGTCGAGTGCGCGCCGGGCTTCGAGCCGGGCCGGAAATAGGGCCGGTCGCGAGAGCGCGCAGATGCAGGACCAGACCAAGCGCGGACAAGTCGCCAACCAGAACTATCGCGGCTGGCAATCCGACGTCATCGTCGACCTCATCAAGCGCTACGGCTTTCCCTACATCACGCTCAATCCCGGCGCGAGCTTTCGCGGCCTCCACGATTCGCTGGTCAATTACGGCGGCAACGAGCCGCCGATGATGCTGTGCCAGCACGAGGAGATCGCCGTGCAGATCGCGCACGGCTATGCCAAGGCCACGGGCAGGCCGATGGCGGTGATCCTGCACAACCTGGTCGGCCTGCTGCACGCCTGCATGGCGATCTACTACGCCTATATCGACCGGGTGCCGATCTTCATCATCGGCGCGACCGGCCCCATGGACGAGGGCAAGCGCCGCCCGCACATCGACTGGACGCACTCGGCGCTGGTGCAGGGCAACGCCGTGCGCGACTACGTGAAGTGGGATTACCAGCCGACCGCGATCGAGGGCGTACCGGAGAGCTTCGCGCGCGCCTATTCGATCATGACCACCGAGCCGCAGGGCCCGGTCTACATGTGCTACGACGCCGCGCTGCAGGAGGAGCCGCTCGCGCGCGAGGTGCCGCTGCCGCCTCCCGGCGCGGCCGCAACAC
>JBAUOM010000350.1:0-6371 GCA_049579765.1 Xanthobacteraceae bacterium | reverse complement strand
GCGCCCGCTCCCGCCCCCGACACAACCGCCACCCGCGCGCTCACCAAGGGCGAGCCGATCACGGCGCCGAGCGGGCGAGCCGACGACTTCAACTGGCCGCGTGGTGCGGTGAGCATCGAGCCGGCCGGGCCGGCGACCGCACCGGAACCTGCCACCAAGCAGTCCACGTCGGCGACGGACGCCCAGGCCGCGAACCAGGAAGAGAAGGCGGAGACGGAGCCCAAGCCGGCGCCGCGCCGCTCGCGGCCGCGCCCGAATCCCTCGGCCCAGCAGCGTCAGAACTTCCCGTTCTTCGGGTTCTTCCGCTAAATTAGCAGCTAACGCGGCAGCGTCGTCGATCCCATCAGCACCTTGTCGACCGCATGCGCGGCCTGGCGGCCTTCGCGGATCGCCCAGACCACGAGCGACTGGCCGCGCCGCATGTCGCCGGCCGCGAACACCTTCGGATTGGAGCTGCGATAGGCGAGCGTGTCGGTTTTGACATTTCCGCGCTGGTCGAGCTCGAGGCCGAGCGACTTGATCATGCCTTCGTGCTCGGGGTGAACGAAACCCATCGCGAGCAGGACGAGGTCGGCGTCGAGCTCGAAGTCGGTGCCGGGAATCGGCTTGATCTTGGCGTCCACCCGCACGCAATGAAGCTTTTTCACCTCGCCGTTCTCGCCGGAAAATTTCGTGGTCAGCACGGCGAAGTCGCGATCGACACCTTCTTCGTGGCTCGAAGACGTGCGCAGCTTCAGCGGCCAGTCGGGCCAGGTCATGAGCTTGTTCTCGCTCAGCGGCGGCTCCGGCATGATCTCGAAATTCTTGACCGAGAGCGCACCCTGACGGATCGAGGTGCCGATGCAGTCGGAGCCGGTGTCGCCGCCGCCGATGACGACGACGTGCTTGCCGCCGGCGAGGATCGGCTCGCCGTCGTCTTGCGGCTCGCCGCTCACCCGGCGGTTCTGCTGCGGCAGGAACTCCATGGCGAAATGGATTCCATTGAGCTCGCGGCCGGGAATCGGCAGGTCGCGCGCCTTTTCCGCCCCGCCGGCCAGCACCACCGCGTCGTAATCCGCAAGCAGGCGCTCGGCCGGCACGTTCACGCCGACATGGGCGCCGTAATGGAAGGTCACGCCTTCCGCCTCCATCTGCGCCACTCGCCGGTCGACGTGATATTTCTCCATCTTGAAGTCGGGGATGCCGTAGCGGAGAAGGCCGCCGGCCTTGGCGTATTTCTCGAACACGTGCACGTCGTGCCCGACGCGGGCGAGCTGCTGGGCGCAAGCCAAACCGGCGGGACCCGAGCCGACGACCGCGACTTTCCTTCCGGTCTTGATGGCGGGCGGCTCCGGCTTGACCCACCCCTGCTCGAACGCGCGGTCGGCGATCGCGCATTCGATGGTCTTGATCGTCACGGGATTGTCTTCGAGGTTGAGCGTGCAGGAGGCCTCGCACGGCGCCGGACAGACGCGGCCGGTGACTTCGGGAAAATTGTTGGTGGTATGGAGGTTGCGCGCCGCCTCCTGCCAGCTGCCGCGATAGACCAAGTCGTTCCAGTCGGGGATCTGGTTGTTCACCGGACATCCGGTGTGGCAATAGGGAATGCCGCAATCCATGCAGCGTGCCGCCTGCTTCCTGTTGTCCTCCTCGGGCAACGGCAGCACGAATTCGCGCCAATGCTTTATGCGCTCTTCGACCGGTTCGTAGTCGCGGTCGCTGCGTTCGAACTCGAGAAAACCGGTGATCTTGCCCATGCGCTATTCGGCCGCCTGCATGGTCCGCGCCTTTTCCATCTCGGCCAGCGCGCGGCGGTATTCGAGCGGCATTACCTTGCGGAACATCGGGCAATAGGTCTTCCAGTCGGCGAGAATTTCCGCGGCGCGCGCCGAGCCGGTGAACCGGGCATGCCGCGTGATGAGAAGGTGCAGCCGTTCCGCGTCGAAGCGCGTCATGTCTTCCAGCACTTCCACGCGGCCGTGCGATTCCAGGTCGCGGATGTGGTGATAGATGCGTTCGCTGACGTCCTCCTCGGCCGGCATCGGCTCGAGCTCGACCATCGCCATGTTGCAGCGGGACTTGAACGTGCCGTCCTCGTCGAGCGCGTAGGCGACACCCCCGGACATGCCGGCCGCGAAGTTGCGGCCGGTGCGGCCGAGCACCACGACGATCCCGCCGGTCATGTATTCGCAGCAATGGTCGCCGGCGCCTTCGATGACCGCGATCGCGCCGGAATTGCGCACGGCGAAACGCTCGCCGGCGATGCCGCGGAAATAGCACTCGCCCTCGATCGCGCCGTAGAGCACGGTGTTGCCGACGATGATCGATTCTTCCGGCACGATGCCGGCGTCGGCGGTCGGCCGCACGATGATGCGTCCGCCCGACAGTCCCTTGCCGACATAGTCGTTGGCGTCGCCTTCGAGCTCGAAGGTCACGCCGCGCGCAAGCCAGGCGCCGAAGCTCTGGCCGGCGGTGCCGCTGAACTTCACGTGCACGGTGTCGTCGGGCAGCCCTTCGTGGCCGTAGCGCTTGGCGATGGCGCCGGAGAGCATGGCGCCGGCGGTGCGGTCGATATTCTTGATGGTGGTCTCGATTCGCACCGGCGCGCCGCGGTCGAGCGCAGGCTGCGCCTCGGCGATCAGCCGGCGGTCGAGGATGGTGTGGATCTTGTGATCCTGCGCTTCGCAATTGTGGATGTGCACGCCCGCGGGCGCCTGCGGCTTGAGGAACAATCTGGAGAAGTCCAGACCCTTTGCCTTCCAGTGCTCGACCACCTGGCGCCGGTCGAGCATCTGCATCTGTCCGACCATTTCGGCGAAGCTGCGGAAGCCCATCTGCGCCATCAGCTCGCGCACCTCTTCGGCGACGAAGAAGAAGAAGTTGATGACATGCTCGGGCTTGCCGACGAAGCGCTTGCGCAGCACCGGATCCTGCGTGGCGACACCCACCGGACAGGTGTTGAGGTGGCACTTGCGCATCATGATGCAGCCGGCCGCGATCAGCGGCGCGGTCGAGAAGCCGAATTCGTCGGCGCCGAGCAGGGCTCCCACCACGACGTCGCGGCCGGTGCGGATGCCGCCGTCGACCTGCACTGCGATGCGCCCGCGCAGCCGGTTGGCGACCAGCGTCTGGTGCGTCTCGGCCAAGCCGATTTCCCAGGGCGAGCCGGCGTGCTTGATGGAGGTCAGCGGCGAGGCCCCGGTGCCGCCTTCGAAGCCGGCGATGGTCACGTGATCTGCGCGCGCCTTTGACACGCCGGCCGCGACCGTGCCGACGCCGACCTCGGACACGAGCTTCACCGAGACCAGGCCCTCGGGATTGACGTTCTTGAGGTCGAAGATGAGCTGCGCCAAGTCCTCGATCGAATAGATGTCGTGGTGGGGCGGGGGCGAGATCAGGCCGACGCCGGGTGTCGAGTGGCGCACCTTGGCGATGGTCTTGTCGACCTTGTGCCCGGGCAGTTGGCCGCCTTCGCCGGGCTTGGCGCCCTGCGCCATCTTGATCTGCATCATGTCGGAGTTGACGAGATATTCCGTCGTCACGCCGAAGCGGCCGGAGGCGACCTGCTTGATCGCCGAGCGCATGGAATCGCCGTTCGGCAGCGGCTTGAAGCGGTCGGCTTCCTCGCCGCCCTCGCCGGTATTCGACTTGCCGCCGATCCGGTTCATCGCGATGGCGAGCGTGGTATGGGCCTCGCGCGAGATCGAGCCGAACGACATGGCGCCGGTGGAGAAGCGGCGCACGATGCTCTGCGCCGGTTCGACCTCCTCGAGCGGGATCGGCGCGCGGCCGTCCTCGTCCGCCGACTTGAGCCGGAACAGGCCGCGGATCGTGAGCAGCCGCTCCGACTGTTCGTTGCTGACCTGGGCATAGGCGCGATACTGGTCCGGCAGCCTGCCGCGCACCGCGTGCTGCAGCGCCGACACCGTCGCCGCGGTCCAGACGTGATCCTCGCCGCGAACGCGGAACTGGTATTCGCCGCCGACGTCGAGCGCGTCGCGATAGATCGGCGCATCGCCGAACGCGTCGCGATGCCGCCGCACCGTCTCCTCGGCGATCTCGGCAAGCCCCACGCCCTCGATCCGGGTCGCGGTGCCGGTGAAATACTCGGCGACGAACTCGGATCTCAGTCCGACCGCGTCGAAAATCTGCGCGCCGCAATAGGACTGGTAGGTGGAGATGCCCATCTTGGACATCACCTTGAGGATGCCCTTGCCGATCGACTTGATGTAACGCTTGATGATCTCCTTGTGCTCGAGCTTCTGCGGGAGATCCTCCTTCATCGCGATGAGCGTCTCGAAGGCGAGGTATGGATTGATCGCCTCCGCGCCGTAGCCGGCGAGACAGCAGAAATGATGCACTTCGCGCGGCTCGCCCGATTCGACCACGAGTCCGACCAAGGTGCGCAGGCCCTGGCGGATGAGGTGGTGATGCACCGCAGCGCAGGCGAGCAGTGACGGCATCGGTATGTTCTGCGCCCCCGCGCGGCGGTCCGACAGGATGATGATGTTGATGCCTTCACGCACGGCAGCCTCGGCGCGCACGCAGAGCGTGTCGAGCGCCTCCTTCAAGCCGGCGGCACCGTGCTCGGCCGGCCAGGTCGCGTCCAGCGTGCGCGACTTGAAATGGCCGTCGCCAACCTCAGAGATGGCGCGGATCTTTTCCAGGTCCTCGTTGGCGAGGATCGGTTGGCGCACCTCCAGGCGCTTGAGATGCGACGCGCCCTCGAGGTCGAACAAGTTCGGCCGCGGCCCGATGATCGACACCAAGCTCATGACCAGCTCTTCGCGGATCGGGTCGATCGGCGGATTGGTCACCTGCGCGAAGTTCTGCTTGAAGTAGGTGAACAGCAGCTTGGGCTTGTCGGACAGCGCCGAGATCGGCGTGTCGTTGCCCATGGAGCCGACAGCCTCCTCGCCCTGGGTCGCCATCGGCGCCATCAGGATGCGCAGATCCTCCTGGGTGTAGCCGAACGCCTGCTGGCGATCGAGCAGCGCAAGGTTCGACAAAGCCGCTTCGCCGGGCGGGCCGGGCAAATCCTCGAGCACGATCTGCGTGCGTTCGAGCCACTCCCGGTACGGGTGGCTCTCGGCGAGCTTCGCCTTGAGCTCCTCGTCGGGGATGAGGCGGCCCTCGTCGACATCGACCAGCAGCATCTTGCCCGGTTGCAGACGCCACTTGGTGACGATGTCCTTCTCCGGGATGGGCAGGACGCCCATCTCCGACGCCATCACGATGCGCTCGTCGCGGGTGACCAGATAACGCGCGGGGCGCAACCCGTTACGGTCGAGCGTAGCCCCGATCTGGCGTCCATTGGTGAAGGCGATCGCCGCCGGTCCGTCCCAGGGCTCCATCAGCGCGGCGTTGTACTCGTAGAAAGCACGCCGTTCCTCGTCCATGAGCGGATTGCCCGCCCACGCTTCGGGGATCATCATCATCACCGCGTGCGCGAGCGGATAACCGCCCTGCACCAGGAATTCCAGCGCGTTGTCGAAGCAGGCCGTGTCGGACTGGCCCTCGTAGGAGATCGGCCAGAGCTTGTTGATGTCGTCGCCGAACAGCTCCGACGACACCGAGGCTTGCCGCGCCGCCATCCAGTTGACGTTGCCGCGCAGCGTGTTGATCTCGCCGTTGTGGGCGATCATCCGGTACGGGTGCGCGAGCGACCAGGTCGGGAACGTATTGGTGGAGAAACGCTGGTGCACGAGCGCGAGCGCGCTCGCAAAATCCTGGTCGCGGAGATCGGGATAGTAGGTGCCGAGCTGGTCGGCCAGGAACATGCCCTTGTAGACGATGGTGCGGCAGGAGATCGACACCGGGTAATAGCCGGAAAGTCGGCGTTCCTTGCGGGTATAGATGGCGTTCGAGATCGACTTGCGCAGGATGTAGAGTCGCCGCTCGAATTCCGCCTCGCTCCTGATCTTCTTGCCGCGGGCGATGAACACCTGCAGGTGCACCGGCTCGGTCGGCTTCACCGATTCGCCCAGCGTCGAATTGTCGGTCGGCACCTCGCGCCAGCCCAAGAGCACCATGCCCTCGCGCCTGATCATCTGGGCGTAAATGTCACGGATCACCTGCCGCCAGTCGGGATCGCGCGGCATGAACAGCGCACCGACCGCATATTCGCCGGACTTCGGCAAGGCGAATCCGAGCCGCGCAGCCTCCCGGGCGAAGAACTCGTGCGGGATCTGCACCAGAATGCCGGCACCGTCACCGGCGCGCGGATCGGCGCCGACTGCGCCGCGATGCTCGAGATTGCAGAGGATCGCGAGCGCATCCTCGACCAGCTTGTGCGACTTGCGGCCCTTGATATCGGCGATGAAGCCGACGCCGCAGGAGTCTTTGTCGAGCGTGGGATCGTACAGGCCTTGCGCAGCCAAGCCTTGCGGGAA
>JBAUOM010000349.1:0-3897 GCA_049579765.1 Xanthobacteraceae bacterium | reverse complement strand
CCTGCGGGCGGCGCGAGACTGCGGCCGTCACTTGATCAGCTGCAGGTCCCCGTTCTTGATATCGGCCGGCGCCAGCACCTTGATCTGCTTGTCCTGGACCTGGATGATCGGCAGGTCGCGCGCCTGGTTCATGCCGTTGGCGCTGAACTTGACCGGCCCGTAGAAGGTGCTGATGTCGGTCTTGGCCAGCGCGTCGCGCACCTTGCTTTTGTCGATCGAGCCCGCCCTTTCGATCGCGTCCTGCAGCACCACCGCCGCGGCCGCGCAGGAGGCGTGAACGTAGTCGGGGTCGCTTTTCTGCGTGGCGACGAATTCCTTGTAGAAGTCCTCGGTCGTCGGCCACACCCCGACGCCCTTGTAGTTCGTCGCCTGGTGCCACCAGCTCGAGCTGGTCACGCCGTTGGCCAGCGGACCGAGCCCGTCGATGTATTCCTTATAGGCCGGGCCGGCCACCATGGAGATGATCGGCGCCTTCACGCCGAGGTCCGACATCTGCTTGCGCGCCAAGATGAGGTCCTGGGTATAGCCGGTGACGTAGATCCAGTCCGGCTTGGCGGCCTTGATCGCCGATAGGGCCGCCGAGTGATCCATGGTGCCGACGGCGTAGAGCTGGTCGTAGACCACCTCGAGCCCGGCGGCCTTCGCGGCGGCAGCGACGCCCTGCGCCATCGATTTCGGGAACACGTCGTCGCGGCCGAGCACGGCGACCCGCTTGAGCTGGGGATCCTTCTCCCTGAAGTATTTCACCATCGGGGCGAACATGCCGGCATTGGGCGAGAGCGTCCCGAACAGATGCTTCAGGCTCTGATCGAACACCGATTCCGAGGACGCCGCGCAGGCGATGATCGGGGTCTGATAACGCTCCGCTATGGCGGCGACGATCTTGGTGTGGCCGGATCCGAACGGCGAGAGCAGGAAATCGACCTTGTCGTCGGTGATCAGCTTCTCGGCGAGCTGACCGGCACGCTGGCCGTCCGACTGGTAATCATACTCCGCGAGCTGGACCTTCAGCTTCTTGCCCCCGACATTGATCCCCCCGGCGGCGTTGACTTTCTCCAGCCATATCTTCCAGACGACGTCCTGTTTCTTGGCCTCGTCGGCGAGCGAGCCGGTGAGCGCCAGCGGCGCGCCGATCTTGATCACGTCGGCAGCCTTTGCTGAGGACGCCGAGATTGCCATCGCTGCGAGGCTCGCGGCGACGATGAAGGCGCCGGAACGCCCGGCGGGGGTGGATCGCATGTCTTGCCTCCGGTCCAAGGTGAAAGGGAGTGGCTCGGACGGGCGATCGCCCGACCGTGGACGCGCCCACGGCCGCACGACACACCCCGCCACCAGCGTGAGCACCGGCCATGGTAACGCATGCAGCATTGGCAATGTTGCCCAACATTTCGGCAGGGCGATGGCCGAGTCTGCCCAGGAAAAGGGCAGAATCCCCCTTGGAATTGTTAGCGGACGCGTTGACTGGCGCTAAAATGGCTTCCTTCACTTGGCGCGGCGCGCCGACCGGATCGCGGGCTCGACCTTGAACAAGAACGGCAGAGGAGTGGGTGCGAGGCTTCGGCGCAAGGAGGACGACCGGTTCCTCCACGGCCGGGGCCAATATATCGGTGACCTGCGATTCCCGCGCATGCGCGAGGTCGCCTTCGTGCGCAGCCCGGTCGCGCATGCGCGGCTGCTCGCGGTCGGCGTGCCCGAACGTTTGCGCGGCTCGGTCTTCACGGCCGCCGATCTGGCAGGCGTCCTTCCGATCCGCGCGGTCTCGCCGCTCCCAGGCTTTCAGGCCTCCGAGCAGCCCGTCCTCGCCACCGGCAAGATCCGCCACGTCGGCGAGCTGGTCGCGATGTGCGTGGCCGACACCCGGGCGGAGGCGGAGGACATCGCCGCGCAGGTCACGATCGAATACGAGGAGCTGCCGGCGGTCGTCGACATGCTGAAGGCGCAGGAGCCCGGCGCCACGCTGGTGCACGACACCATCAAGCGCAACGTCTGCCTCGAGGTCGGCTACGACGGCCCGATCGAGGCCGCCGCGCGGACGGCGCCGGTGAAGGTCTCGCGCGAGCTGCGCACCTCCCGACAGGTGATGTCGCCGATCGAATGTCGCGGCTTCATTGCGCAATGGGACCCGCGACTGAGCCAGTTGATCCTGCACGGCGCGACCCAGTTCCCGCATGTCGTTCGCACCGGGCTGGCGCAGGTGCTCCAGATCCCCGAGATCCAGATTCGCGTCGTCTCTCCCGATGTCGGCGGCGGCTTCGGCTACAAGGCCATCCTGGCCTCGGAGGAAGTCTGCTTGTGCTGGCTCGCCATGCGCTGCGGCCATCCCGTCCGCTGGCTCGAGGATCGCCGCGAGCAGCTGACCGCGAACGCGAACTGCCGCGAGCATCACTACCGGATGTCGGCCTACACCGACGAGGCGGGACGGTTTCTCGCCTTCGAGGCCACGGCGGCGGTCGATTCGGGCGCCTATTCCGCCTACCCCTTCACGTCCGCGATCGAACCGTCGCAGGTCAGCGCCATCCTGCCCGGCCCCTACGTGATCCCGGCCTACCGCTGCAAGACCGCGGCGGTGGTGACCAACAAATGTCCGCAGCTGCCGTACCGCGGCGTCGCCCGGCCGAACGTCTGCTACGCCATGGAGCTGATGATCGACGCCATCGCGCGGCGGATCGGCCGCGAGCCTTACGAGGTCCGCCTCGCCAATCTGGTGCGTCCCGAGCAGATGCCGTTCGACAATGTCACGGACAAGCATTTCGACAGCGGCGATTATCCGCAGCTCCTGCGCATGGCGGTGGACGCCATCGGCCTGCCCGCCGTTCGCGCGCGGCAAGCGCGCGGCGAGCCCGACGGCCGGCTCATCGGACTGGGCATGGCGGCGTTCTCCGAGCAGACCGCCCACGGCACGACCGCCGACGGCAAGCGGCGCGCGCTCTACGAGCAGGCCTTCGCCCGCATCACCCCGGACGGGCGTCTCGAGGTCAGGGTCGGCATCCAGAGCATCGGACAGGGATTGGAAACGACGCTGGCGCAGATCGCGAGCGAATATCTCGGCATCGATCCGGCCGACGTGCGCGTCAAGCTGGGCGACACCGAGCTTTCGCCCTATTCGAGCGGCGCCTGGGGGTCGCGCGGCATCGTGTGGGCCGGCGGGGCAACGGCACGGGCCTGCAAGGAGCTCGCCGGCCGCGTGGCGAGGATCGGGGCGGCGATGTTGCAGACCGATGTCGGTTCGGTCGAAGTGCGCGACGGCGGCGTCTACGGCCCGCGCGGAAGCGTCTCGCTGGGCGACATCGCGCGGGCATTCTATCTGGCCCCGGCCGACCTGCCGGGCGACATCGACTCGCACGGGCTCGAGGTCACCGAGGGTCACGCGCCGACGCGGCTCACCGGCATTCACACCGGCTCCGTTCACGCGGCCGTCGTCGCGGTCGATCCGGAAACCGGCGGCGTCGAGATCCTCGACTACGTGGTGGCGGAGGATGCCGGCGTGCTGGTCAACCCGATGGTCGTCGACGGCCAGATTCAAGGCGGCACCGCGCAGGGCATCGGCTCGGCCTTGTTCGAAGAAATGCCTTTCGATAGCCAGGGGCAACCGCTCGCGTCGACGCTTGCCGACTATCTCCTTCCCGGATGCCCGGAGGTGCCCGATATCCGCATCCTCCACATGGAGACGCCGTCGCCCTATACCGAGTTCGGGCAGAAGGGTGTCGGCGAGGGCGGCGCCATCGGGCCCGCGGCGGCGATCGCCAACGCCGTCAACGACGCGCTGCGGCCTTTCGGAGCGGAGCTATGCGAGATACCGATGACGCCGCGCCGCATCCTCGCCGCGCTGGCCCGCGCCAGGCCTGCCGCCTGACCTCGCACCCGCGAATGCCATGACCATGCCGGCAGGTTTTGCAG
>JBAUOM010000348.1:0-2219 GCA_049579765.1 Xanthobacteraceae bacterium | reverse complement strand
CAGAAGTCCGAATTTCGGACTGTCCGTGAGAATGATGCGGACTTCTGAACCGCCACACTAGCAACTCGATGATTCTAGTGCCCCTTTTGAACCCGAAGTTCGCGATCGCATTGCCGCACGGTGTGCGCGAACTTCGGGTTCGGGGCACTAGTCGCCGGGGTGCTGAAGCTCGGCAGCGTCGGGCGCGAGCGACGAAATTTGGAGATGGATACGCGAATCAACGGCTGCGGCGACGGGACGACGCGATCGAACGGCTCACGCCGCGGCGTCGGCGGATGCGACCGCTTCCACGGCGAGGCGGTATTTCGCTCCGCGCGAGTCGGTCGCCCACCAGCAATTGTTCTGCTCGTCCCAGCCGTAGTCTCCCCATAGCCGCGACGCGTCGAACTCCGCCATCGCCATCGCGTCCTCCCACAGCTCGAAAAACGGCTGCAGGGACCGGCGCGAGCTGACCTCTCCATTGTCGTCGAGCGCCAAGCGAACGATCTGGAACATGCGGCGATCCTCGATTTCGCATTGCCCCCTGCGTTTGCGGTATACGTCATCCTTTGCAAAAATTTGACAACGCCCGCGGGACGACAGCCGATCGGACGACGCATTTGTCGAGCACGGCGGGCGGATCAGGCGCCATCGCGGGTTGCGCATGGCGAATCGCCGTAACACCACCGTGGAACCTTTGCATTGCTCCGATTAAGCCGCGGCCATTGCGCAATATTTTTCGACCGAATTGAGTCGAAAGCAGTGCTCCGACGCAAAAGATTGCAGCGCCCGACCAAATTAAACGTTAACGATTCAAGACCGCTTCGTTGCAACGCACACAATATTTCCGATCACATCCCGTTGATGTGGCCCGCCACCGCCCCACGCATCGGCGCGCGGCGAGCGGCCGCTGTACCGCTCGGCCATCGCGGATGCAAAAGGCCGTGCGCGCCGGCAGGTTGGTCGAGCGCATGGCCGGCACGCGAAGATGCCGGTATAAGCATTGCACAACGGGCCACGCCTCCGAGCGAGGGCCACAAGGCCTGTCCGGCCGAGGGAGGAAGTTGATGCTGACGCGACGCAGGCTGCTGGCTGCCTCCGCGGCCGTGGTGCTCGGCGGCACGGTCGATGCTGCGGCGCAGGAATGGCCGCAGCGCTCCATCCGCATCGTCGTGGCGTTCGGTCCGGGCGGCGGCACCGACATCGTCGGACGCATCATCGCGCAGGCGATGCAGGAGAGGCTCGGCCAGCCGGTGGTGATCGAGAACCGGCCCGGCGCCGCCGGCACGCTCGGCAACGAAGTCGTCGCCCGTGCCGACAAGGACGGCTACACGCTCGGCATCATGACCGCGGGCCAGATCATCGCCGCGGTCATGAACAAATCGCTGCGCTACGACACCCTGACGGCGTTCGATCCGGTGTCCCAGGTCGCCACCGCCGGCCTGATCATCGTGACCCGTCCGGATTTCCCGGCCAACGACGTGAAGGAACTGATCGCGATGGCCAAGGCCGATCCCGGCAAGGTGTCGTTTGCCAGTCCGGGCTTCGGCGCCACCCAGCATCTCACCGCCGAGCTGTTCCGGCAGACCGCCGGGGTCAACATTCTGCACGTGCCCTTCCGCACCTCGCCGGAGGCGATGGCCGCGCTGCTTGGCAAGCAGGTGGACGTGCTGTTCGATACCGTCTCGGCCGTGCTCGGGCCGGTGCAATCCGGCCAGCTCAAGGCGCTGGCGGTCACCGGCAAGGACCGCTTCCCGGCGGTGCCCAACGTCCCGGCCGCGATCGAATCCGGCCTGCTGCCGGGCTACGACGTCACCACCTGGTACGGCTTCTTCGCCCCCCACGGCGTGCCGCCCGCGATCATCGCCAAGCTCAACAAGACGCTCAACGATATTCTCGCCGACGGCGCGGTGCAGGAGCGGCTGACCAAGGCCGGCGTGGTCGTGCGCGGCTCGACGCCGGAGGCGTTCGGCCAGCACATGGCGAGCGAATACGCGCGCTGGAACGCGGTGCGCGAGGCGGCCGGCATCCCGCGGCAATAGCACGCAGGCCGACGGCGCCGATTCGTGCGGCGGCCCTGCCGCGTTCCGTTCTTCAATGCTGGATGGCGGTGCGCAGCGCAGGCACCGAAGCGGAGAGCTTGGCCGGCACTGTTACAGTTTAACAGTGCCGCCTGGCCGAGCGGATTTCCCGCCCGAGTCTCCTCGTGCTAGTGTGGCGGTTCAGAAGTCCGCATCATT
>JBAUOM010000347.1:0-1674 GCA_049579765.1 Xanthobacteraceae bacterium | reverse complement strand
CGGCTGCCGGCGACGTTGCCGACGAGCTCTTGCCGCTCGGGGCCGACCGCGCGGAACAGCACGGCCTTGGCGTTGCCCTCGAGGATCGCGGCGACGTCGGCGAGGTCGGTTGCTTCGTTCACGGTCGCGAGCTCGTCGCCGAGCCCCTCCACGAAGCGGCGCAACCGGAAGCGGTCGAAATCCGCCGTCGGCGCGGCCGCCGCTGCGTGTGTCTTTTCGACGATCCCCATGTGCTGCCTGTCCTCGGCGTCTCGGATTATAACGCCCTGCGGCGCAGTCGCCATAAACGACGGCCGCGGCCAATTGGCAATGGCATGCGCGGTTGGGTAGGCTTTGCAGGTGCGGGAGTCGGGCAGCAGGTGTCGACGCACCGGGATTTGCGGCCTTGGTCGAAATCTCTTCCTTGCGCCCGGTCCTGAGGATAGGAACGGGACGGAATGCACTCCAACGACATCGGCTCGAGCCATCTCCAGCGCGGTCCCTTCATCGGCCGGCCGTTGCCGCGGTTCGAGGACCTGCGGCTCGTGCGCGGCGCCGGCCGCTACACCGACGACGTCTCGGTGCCGCAGCAGACATTCGCGGTATTCGTGCGCGCCCCGCACGCCCATGCCCGCATCGCCGCGATCGACACCTCCGCTGCGCGCGTCCATGCCGGCGTGCTGGCGGTGCTGACCGCTGAGGATTACGTCGCCGACGGTCATGTCGGCATGGCGCACTTTCCCAATCCCGCCGATGCCGTCGACGTCAAGATTCCGACTTTCGCGGCCACGTCGGGGCGCAAAATCCTCGACCAGCTGCAGCTGCCGCTGGCCCCCGACCGGGTGCGCTATGTGGGCGAAGCGGTCGCGATGGTGGTGGCGGAGACGCTCATCGCCGCGCGCGACGCCGCCGAGAAGGTCGCGGTCGAATACGAGGCCCTGCCCACCGTGACCGATGCGCTCGAGGCGCTCGCGCCTGGCGCGCCGACGCTCTGGCCGGACGCTCCCGGCAATCTGGCGCTCGACAGCGAGTTCGGCGACCGCGCCGCCGTCGAGCGCGCGATCGACGGCGCGCACGTCGTGATCGAGCAGGTGATCCGCAGCCAGCGCACCGCCAGCGCGTTCATGGAGCCGCGCGCCGCGATCGGCAGCTATGATCCGGCCGAGAAGGAATACACGCTGGTTTCGGGATGCCAGGGCGTGCATCGGGTGCGGCACCCGCTTGCGGGCTGCCTCAAGGTGCCGCAGGAGCGCGTGCGGGTGATCTGTCCCGACGTCGGCGGCGGCTTTGGATCGCGCACCAATCTCTATCCGGAGCAGATCGCGGTGGTCTGGGCGGCGCGCCGCGTCGGCCGTCCGGTGAAATGGACGGGCGACCGCGGCGAAGCGTTCCTGACCGATTATACCGCGCGCGACGTGGTCACCGCGGCGCGGCTCGCCTTCGATCGCGACGGCCGCATGCTGGCGCTGGCGCTCGAGCTCACGGCCAATATCGGCGCGCACACCGTCTCCTATGTCCCGCTCAGCAACGGCTACCGCGTCGCGCCCACTGTCTACGACGTGCCGCTCGCATGGGTGCGCCTGCGCGGGGCGATGACCAACACCGTGCCGACCGCGCCGTTCCGTGGCGCGGGACGGCCGGAAGCCACTGCGGTGATGGAGCGGCTCATCGACATCGCGGCGCGCCGGCTCGGGA
>JBAUOM010000346.1:0-1535 GCA_049579765.1 Xanthobacteraceae bacterium | reverse complement strand
ATCGGTTGGTTCCCTACTGCATGTTCACGGATCCTCCGCTCGCCCGCGTGGGCCTGAGCGAACGCGAGGCGGAGCTGCAAGGCGCCAGGGCGCGAATCGCGAAACTGCCGACGAGCGCCGTGCTGCGGGCGCAGGCGACGGGCGAGGCTCGAGGCTTGATGAAGGTTCTTGTCGCGGCGAGCGATGACCGCGTGCTCGGCTTCACGATGATCGGCGCCGAGGCCGGGGAGGTCATGGCCACGGTGCAAATGGTGATGCTCGCAGACCTGCCGTATCCGAAGCTCCGTGACGCCATTCTCGCGCACCCGACGATGGCGGAGGGGCTCGGCCCGCTGTTCTCGAATGTGCCGCCTCGTTCCGTGCAGCAGGTCGCGCCGAAAAGTACGTCGCTCGGGGTTTGATGCCCCGCGTTGAATGGATTACGGGCGCGAAGCTGAGCGTGCTTCAGGGGGAACGCCTGGCAGACGCTGCGATTCTTGCTGTTGCTCGGACGGGATCGCCAACAGTTCGGCTTGTCCGAGCGCCATCAACGCGCCTTCGGGAGCTGCCAGGCCTCGCCCCCTGCACCGAACCGTGAACGCCGTCCCCGGGCCGAAGTCGCGCACGGCGTCCTGAGGCGCCGCGCGCAGGAATTCGGCACGACTGGCCGGGTCGACGATCAAACTCGCCAGCCGTCGGTACAAGGTCGCCAGGTCCGACGCTTCGCGCGCGGCCTGGCGCACCGCCAGACGCGCATAGGGGCCGATGGCCAGTCCCAGTTTCGCTTCCACCTCCAGCAGCGTTTCGATCTCCCAATCAACGATGGGACCGCGGTCGTGATCCTCCTTCGCCGCCGGCTCTATCCAGTCCGGCACGGATGGCTCTGAACCGAACAGTCGCAGCTCGCCCGCGACGACGACGGCAACCCCTTGATCGAGATCCCGCGGCAACAGGACCGGCTCGTTCGGCGCATAGAGGAGGCGTCGCCCGCAGCGCGCGAGACGCTCGAGCACGGCTTGATCCCGATCGCGCCAGCGGCGGGAGCCTGCCAGCGCCAAAACCATGCGGCCGACCGGCTCATGCGCACCGATGCGGACAGGAGCGGTGAACGCAAGCAGGGCATCGCCGTCCGGGTGCAGTCGCGATCGCGGCATGACGATCCCGTGTCGCTGGTAGGCGTACCACACCCTGGTGCGAACGGCCGGCGCGAGCGGGTCGTCGTCGAGGAGCGTGGCCCGGGCGAAGCATCGCACGCGGTACTCGACCAGCCCCTCCTCCGGTCGCATCGCATTCAGGTCGACGTTGATCGGATGGTCGGGGGAAACTTCCTCGATTGCGCTCACCGCCGCCTTGATGATGTCGGCGACGTGACCGGGCGGGATGGAGATGGGTGCGGGAACCAACACTTCCGTGCGCAGGAATTCGCCCGGCCGAAAAACCGCCACCGTGTTTCCGGCGATTGTCGTGTTCGGCACGATGACGACCGTTCCGTCCGGCCGGCGCGCCTTGATCGCGCGCAGGCCGATGGCCTCTACCTGCGCCAATCGATTGTCGAC
>JBAUOM010000345.1:0-2691 GCA_049579765.1 Xanthobacteraceae bacterium | reverse complement strand
GGGTTGGGGGTGGGGGTCGTGAGATCGACGCACCGACAGTGCCACACGCACCACCCCCCTCCCCAGCCCTCCCCCACAAGGGGGGAGGGAGCAGACCGAGTTTGCCGCTCGCGCTGATTCCATCTCGACGGGAGCCGCTTTAGAGCGTGTCCCGTTCCTTTCGGAATCGGGACACGCTCTAGAAGTTATTGAGTGGCGCATGTTCTTGACGGCGAACCGGTGCCCACTTCGCCGGAACATGCGCTGGCGGGCGCCCTGAACGAGCGCATGGGCGGCGCAGGGTATGGTCGCGCCAACGGCCTCGCCCTGCTCGGCAAGCTCGACGGCGAGTTTGCCGACTGCTGGCGACGGGTTGACACAACACGGAGAAAAACGGCTATAGAGCAAGCTTGGTGCAACTAAACTAGTGAGGAGGAAGCCGGTATGGGTAAGATTGTATGTTCCCTCGCATTCGCGACGGCGCTGCTTGCGTTTGCCTCCTCCGAGGCCTCGGCATTCATATACTCGTCATTCGTGTGCCAGGCTGTCGGCGCGCGCTCGGTTGCTTACGGCCGCGCTTTCTTTGTCGGCGATGCCAAGGTGATCGCACTGAGCCGATGCGCACGTCGCAGCGGAATTTGCACCATCAGCTATTGCGTTCCGGGATAGGTCACGGCCGGCCGGCGGTCGCGGCGCGGCCGAGGCGGCCGCCGCCGTACCGCTTGGGCAGGGTGGTGGGGTCGCCGCTCGCGGCCGGAACGAAGATCCGCTGCAGCACCTGGCGTTGCACCGGCTTCTTGACGATGGGAATGAAGCCGAACCGGCGGTCGATGCTTTCGACGCCGTAGCCGGTCACGAACACGAATGGGATGTCGCGCGCGGTCAGCACGTCGGCGACCGGGTAGACGAACTCTCCTCCCAGATTGACGTCGATGATGCCGGCGTCGATTTCTTCATGGACCGCGGCGACCATCGCCTCGGCAAGCCGACTGAACGGCCCGATCACGGCAAAGCCGAGCTCGGTCAGGATGTCCCGCATCATCATCGCGACCAGGATTTCGTCCTCGACCAGCAGGATGCGGTTGCCGCTCTCGAGCCGCAGCGGGAGCGAAGGCCTATCCTCGCCCGACGCGCCGTGCGCGTCGCCGCGGCGCGCGAGCGGCGCAATCCGGTCGCCGCAAGGGACCTGAAGGCTGCAACTGAGGCCCTCCGGCTGCCAATGGAAATCGGCCTTGCCCTCGAGTTGCCGTTCGATGCTGGCGCTGATCACGCGGATGCCGAAGCCGGGCGAGGGCGGCGGCTCGGCGGGCGGTCCTCCACGCTCGCTCCAGTGCAGGACGAGGCTCTCGGGTTGCAATTCCCAGCTCACGCCCACGCGTCCGGACATCACCGAGAGCGCGCCGTACTTGGCGGCATTGGTGGAGAGCTCGTGCAACGCCAGCGCGAGCGTCTGCGCGGTGCGGGGCTCGAGCGACACATCCGGCCCGCTGGCCGCGATCCTTTCATCGTCGCCGGCGCGATAGGGCGCGAGCTCCTCCGCGACCAGACGGCCGAGGTCGGCGCCCTGCCAGCGGCTCTGTGCCAGCAGCGTGTGCGCACGCGCCAGCGCGCCGATACGCCCGTCGACGGCGGAGATATAGGATTTGACGGTATCCGACCGGGTCAGGCGCACGATCGATTGCACCAGCGCCAGCGCGTTGCGTGCACGGTGGTCGACCTCGCGCGCGAGCAGCACCTGGCGTTCCTCGGCCTCCTTGCGGTCGGTGATGTCGACGGTCACGCCGCTAATGCGCACGATGTTGTCGGTCGCGTCGACGCTCGCCACCGCCGTTCCGATGCACCAGCGCAGCTCGCCATTGGGGCGACACACCCGGAACTCGGTCTGGAAGCTCGGCGTGTTCTGCGTCGCGGAGGTAATCGCGTTCTGCAGATGCTTCCAGTCCTCCGGGTGAATCAGCGCCTTCATGTTGTCGACGGTGACGTCGAAGCTCTTGGGATCGACGCCGAAGATCCGATATTGCCCGTCGTCCCAGACGAAGTGGCCGTTGACCGGGTCCCACTCCCACGATCCCATCTGGCCGGCGAGAAGCGCCAAGCTGCGGCGCTCCTCGCTGCGCATGAGCCGCGCGGTCGAAGCCTCCAACTCCGCGGTCCGTTCCGCCACGCGTCGCTCCAGCTCCTGGTTGAGCTGTTCCAGCTGCCTCGTCTTGCGATAAAGCTCGGAGAAGATCCTCACCTTGGCGCGCAGCACTTCCGGGATGACCGGCACCGGAACGTAGTCGACCGCCCCCATCTCGTAGGCGCGCAGGCGGTCGACGTCGGTCAGATGGATGGCGGAAATGAAGATGATCGCGGTGTTCTGAAAGCGCGGGTGCTCGCGGATCATCGCAGCCAACTGGAAGCCGTCGAGCTCCGGCATGCACACGTCCACGAGGATGACCGCGATCTCGTGCTTGAGGAGCTGCTCGAGCGCCTCCCGCGCCGACGTCGCCTTGATGAGACGCTCGCCCAGCTCCGCCAGGATGGTCTCGTAGCTCAAGAGCTTGGCCGGCTGATCGTCCACCAGCAGGATATTGACCTTATCGTCCATTTCTTGATCCCCGCCGCTATTTCTGGAGCATGATCTTTTCCGAAAACCGGTATCCACTTTTCGGGATCATGCGCTAGTCTGACTAAAGCGGTTTCCGTTCGTGTTGACGCAGAACGGTGCCG
>JBAUOM010000344.1:0-6416 GCA_049579765.1 Xanthobacteraceae bacterium | reverse complement strand
ACCACACACCAACACCCTGTGATGCGACGCAGGGGAGGTAAATTGATCGCCTTGGGAGTGGGGAAGGTTTTGGACTTCCGCTTCGCCGACTTCGAGATCGATATTGCCCGGCGCGAGTTGCGGCGGGCCGGCGCCCTCGTTCATCTCGAGCCGCAGGTGTTCGACTTGCTCGTCCATCTCGTCAAGAACCGTGACCGGCTCGTGAGCAAGGACGAGCTGATCGAGGTGATCTGGCAGGGCCGCATCGTGTCGGAGGCGGCGCTCAGCTCGCGCATCAGCGCGGCGCGGCGGGCGCTCGGCGACAGCGGCAACGATCAGACGCTAATTCGCACGCTGCATAAGCGCGGGTTTCGATTCGTCGGAAACTTCGACGCGGACGTCGCTGCTCCGGTTGCCATCTCCGGTGGTCAGGGGCCCGCGCGGGAGCCGGCTGCCAAGGAGACCCCTAAGCTCGCGCCGAGCGCCGAACCGCTGCCGCTCCCCGACAAGCCTTCGATCGCGGTGCTGCCGTTCCAGAACATGAGCGCCGATCCGGACCAAGAATACTTCGCCGACGGCCTCACTGAGGACATCATCGCCGGCCTGTCCCGGCAGCGCTGGTTCTTCGTCATCGCCCGCAACTCTTCTTTCACTTACAAGGGTCAGGCGGTCGACGTGCGTGACGTCGCCGCCCAGCTCGGCGTGCGCTACGTGCTCGAGGGCAGCGTGCGCAAGGCGGACAATCGGGTTCGCGTCACCGGCCAGTTGATCGATGCCGCCAACGGTAATCATTTGTGGGCGGAGCGATACGACCGCGAGCTGGCCGATATCTTCGCGCTTCAGGACGAAATCACGAACCGCGTCATTGGCTCGGTCGGGCCGCAAATTCTCGTGGCCGAGGCCGCGCGGGTTCAACGCAAGCCGCCGCAAAGCCTGGATGCCTGGGATTTGGTCATGCAAGCGGTGCCCTACATGTGGCGCATGAGCGTGCAGGATCACGGTCGCGCCCAGGAGCTGTTGCAGCGGGCGATTGGGCTCGATCCCAACTATGCCCACGCGCACGGATTGTTGGGATGGACTTATGTGACCATGTTCAACCTGGACACGCGTCGGCCGATCGGCGAATACACCAACCAGGCGCTAGCCGCCGGTGCAAGAGCCGTCATGCTGGATGACGACGAGCCCTGGGGCCACCTTGCGCTTGGGCTTGGACACGCGCGGCGGCGGCGTTCCCAGCTCGCTCTCCAGCATCTTACCAAGTCTGTGGAGCTGAGCCCCAGCTTTGCGCTCGGCCATGCCGGGCTCGGATACGCGCTGGCATGCGGCGGCCAACCTGAAAGCGGGCTGGTGGCGCTGGAGGAAGCACAAAGGCTCAGCCCGCGCGATCCGTTTCTGGCGATCTATGCGCCGGTCGTGCGGTACATGGCGCTGTTCGCGCTGGGGCGTTATGAAGAGACGATTGCGGTGTGCCGCTCCACCGCCGCCTTGCACCCCAATCACGCCGGTGCCTGGCGGCTGATGACCGTGTCATTGGGGCTGCTCGGGAGGATCGACGAGGCGAAAGAGGCCCTCGCCCATACGCTCACGTTGCAACCCGATCTCTCCGGCGCCCACGTCGCCAACGACACGGTCTATGCCGACCCCGCCGATCGCGCTCGCTTTCTCGAGGGGCTTCGAAAGGCCGGCCTGAAGACCTGACCTAGCTCCGGTGGGCCCCGAGGTCGCTTCGTCGGCCCCTCGTTATTTGAAGCCGAAAATGGTCAGGTCGCGCGCATCTTGCAGCCGGCAGGACGCTCGCCACGGTGAAAAATCGAAGCGCAACGTGGCGTCCAAGTCGGATTCGAAAAGGATGCCCGTTTGCACGACATTGGCGCGAAAGATCCGCGGCAGTTCCGCAGCGACGGCGTTTTCGATCCGCCAGCAATGCGAAAACTGGACCGGGAGCACGAGCATGGCCCGTCCCGGCGCTGACGCCGTCACGCGGTACCCGCCGCGAAGCGCGACCAGCCGGGCGCGAGACGCGGAAACGAGCCCGGCTTGCCGTTCGGAGGCGCCGAGCAGCACGACGCGGCGTTCGAGGTCGGGCTGCTCGCGCAGCACCCGCACCGCGACCGGATAGTCCGCCGCCCAGATCGCCTGCGTCGGGCTGAATTGCCCGAGATTGGCGCCCTTGATCTCGTAGAGACTGACTTTCGCGCCGGCCTTCCCCGTTTCCGCCAGCACAAGTTCGATCATGGGGTCGGCGAGCGTACCGTCCGCGATGACGAAGCGCACGCCGAGCGCGCGCAGCAGCAGCGGGCGGAAGCGGTAGAGAAAAATGCTCGCCGGCAGCCAATCCATCTGATCCTTGGGATCGGTCAACAAATCGCGATTGAAGTAGTGCATCTGCTTGGAGACCGATTGCCCGTATTCCTCGAGCGTCGGAATGCCGCCGTTCCACAGGTCGATCGTTTGAAAACTGCTGCCGAAGCGATTGAACAGGATGTCGCGCGAGGCAATGTAGGCGTCCCAGGTCATGATGTCGGCCGGTGTCGCCGTCGCGCTGCGGACCAGACCGTCCGGTGCGCCGAGATAGGTGGCGGCGTAGCCGCGGAACTCGCCGCCCGGCTGCAGGCCGATATGGCGCTCGAGATACGCGACGATCGGACCTTTGTTGACCGGGACGTGGGCGATCGGGGCGAGACCCAGCGGTCCGCGTCCGGGCAAGCGCGGCTGATTCGGGAGAAGCCTGTCGAACCACACCACCAGCACGACGACGGCAATGAGGCAGCCTGCCGCCGCCGGCATCCACGCCGCCACGGCGCGTCGTCTGGCAATGCCGCCGGCGACGAAGCTCGCGACCGCGATCACCGCCGGCGGGGCGAGCGGAAAGAACGCCCACATGAGATAGGGCGTGCTGACCACGTGCAGGCGGCCGAGAACCATCCCGGTATAGAGCAGCGCGTAGACGTGCAGCATGACGAGAAGGGCGACGACCGCGGCGCCGTAGCGGCGCTTCACGCCCGAACAGGCGAGCGCGAGGACCAGGCCCCCGGCCAACGTCGCCATCTCGAACCATCCGATGAACGCCGATGGGCACATCAACTGCATGTGGCCCAAACAAACCGGCAGCTCGGACCAGAGACCCTGCCAATAGCCCGGCGACAGCAGCCGCCAGCCCGGATGGAAGATCGCGGGTGCCTGTTCGCCTCGGGCCGAGGTCAAGGACAACGCCAGCAAAAAACGCGGCACCCCGATCAGGGCCGATGCGAGCAGTGCGAATGCGATGGTGCCCAGTCGCCACAGGACGGCGCGTCGCTCGGCACGAACGGGAACGAGAAATGCCAGCCACAGCACCGCGTAGATCGGAACATAGGTCATCGAGGTGACGGGCGCGGACGCAAAGGCAATGAACAGGGCGGCGAGGAAGATGAAGCCGAACAGCAATTTGAAGGTGAGGCGGCCGTACCCGACACGGATCAACGCGATCGTCGCCACGTTCATCGCGGCGATCAAATGCGCGTTCAACGGTGCGAGCGAGAACCACGGCAGCGCCTGCGTCACGCCCCAGAACGGGATGAAGAATATGCAGACGTACAGGACGGTCGCCAGGAACGATTGCGGGCGCGAGAACTCGAGATGGCGATAGAGCAGGTAGAGCGAGACCGCGAGCTCGGCCAGATAGACCAGCATCGACGCGAGGTGCCGCGCTGGCAGGGACGCCGACAGGGCCAACGCGAGCGCGCCCGGATTGAGCCACGGCAGATTCGGCAGGAACGGCGAGCCCGTCCCTGTGAGCGGCGACAGCGGACCGAAGTCGAGAAATCCGCTCCACTCCAGGATGGCGCGCGTGCTCCATGACAGCCAGCGGCCGTCATGGTTGCCGTACATCCCGCCGAAGCTGTCCGGCACCAGCCACAGGGCGGATATCACGACGTAGAGCACGGCGAGCGACGGCAAGACGTAGGTCAACGCAACGCGCAGCGACCGGGCGTCAGCCGGGCGCGCCACCAACGCGGTCGACGGCAAGAATTTCATTGTCGCTCCGCACGGCCGGCATCCGATCCCGCCAGAGCGAAATCGGCCGGCAAATTGGCCCTAAAGCACGGAGCGCGCAAGCGGCTAGAGCAAACCTGATGGGCCGCATAATTGCGAGATCGCAGCGTCGCTCGGCGTGATCGTGGCGGTGAACGAGGACGGCGTCGGGCAGGTGCCGGCGCATATCGTTGTGGCTGCGCGACCGGCTCCAAAAGGATGCCATTGCCGTTCCGCGTTCTCACGATTCTCAATTGCGGGTGACCTGTATTGATCGCCAGTGCCGCGGAGGGTAGGACGGCGTTATACGTTGTCGAGACGGGAGATGCGGGCAGAGTATTCGCGGTGCTGATCGCCGAGCTGGGCGCGATCACCCCCGCAGGATTGGCCTCAATGAAGAGTGTGGATCCCACGAACGTCAAGTCGTAGTTCGGGGACGCCAGGGTGCCCCGGGTGATCGGATACGGGCCCAAGCTTTCACCCGCCGCGCGAACCAGGCCGCCGGAGAGACTATCACCGCCGAACAGCGTTCCGTTGGTCACACTGTAGGTCAATGGAGGGTCTGGACTTCCGATGAACTTGGTTTGGCTATTGGCCATGACCGTGATCAGCGCCTTGTTGATCGTCAGCGTGCCGGCCACATAGTCGATCACGTAGTTCGAGGACGTCAGGCTCGACGGGATGATGGTATACGTCCCCGCGTTCACGGCGCCCTGCGATGTTCCGGCGTAGGCAAGCGTCCCGCTCAGGACCGACGCGTCCTCGCCGTTGACAAACCCACTGTACGTGACGCCGCCGCCGCTGAACGCCACTTTGTCGTAAGTCCGCGTCGCGTTGGTCGCGGTGACGATCAGCGCCGCCGGGTTCACCGTCAGCACCCCGGTGTCGCTGAAGGCGAAACGATAGCCGCTGCTCGCAACGAGGCTGCCCTGAGAAACGGTGATCGCGTAGGTTCCGGCATTGGCGACCGCGCTCGCGCCGGCGGAAGAAAAGGCGGGAGTCCCGCCGTAGACGTCGGCATCGGGCAAGTAGGCGTTCGGAACGCCGGCCTGGAACCCCGACACCGCAAAGCGCGACAGGTTTGCAGTGCTCCCGTATGTCTTGCTGTCGTTCAGAGACGTGACGGTGAGCGTCGCCGGACGGCCCCCGGGGGCAAAGGCGAAAATATAGCGGTTGCCGGCTAGCGTGACGGACGCGGGCGGAAGCGTCGCGTAGGTGTTGTTCCAGATCGCGGTGTTGTTGCTGTTGAGATTGCCGAAATTCTGGCCGGGCGCGTCCGGCGCGTTGGAATAAATCAGCCAGCGGTCGGAAGCGCTGATCGCGTCGCTGCCTCGGTTGTTGATGAATGCGCCGGCGGCGGCAAGGGCGACGGTCTTGCCGGTGATCACGGCTGACGCTGCGATCGTGACACTGCCATTCGCGGTGGCCATGAGATCGCCGGCCGTGCCGCCGGTCATGCTGGCATTGATCGCGAGATTCCCGCCGGCGCTCAGCGTCAGCGTGCTGCCGCTCCAACTCGCGGCGGTCGAAACGGTGATGTGGGACAGGCCGCCAGCGGTCGTGAGGGCTGAATTGCCGGCGGTGGTCCAGCCGACGGTGCCGGACACCGTCCCGATGGTCAGCGCCTGTGCGTTGGTCAGGCTGACCGATCCGGTATTGGCCGCGAGCGTCCCGATCAGATTGCCCGCGTTGTTGAGGCTGTAGCTGCCGCCGTTCCCCAGTAATGCAAGATTGGTCGCCGTGATCGCAGCCGACTGGGTCGCCGTGCCGGTGGCGTTCAGCGTCAGCACGCTATTGGCGCCGTTGACCGATACCGATCCGTTCAGCGCCAAGCTTGCGCCCTGCAACAGAAGGCTGCTGGACGGGTTCGCGTCGCTCAAGGAGCCGCTCGCGATCGTGATCGTGCTTCCCGACAGCAGGCTCAGGCTGGTGATGCTCGACGGCAGCGCCACCGTCCCGCCGAGCGTCATCGCTCCGTTCGAGCCCGTGCTGCCGAACACCAGGGTCGCGGCCGTGATGTTGTTGAGCGCGGCCTGGCCCAGCGACAACGTGCCGGACCCCGTGCCCAGCCCTATCGTCGTGGTGGCGGTCAGGGGAAACAGCGTCACCGTATGGCCGCTTGCATTGATGGCTCCCGTGACGCTGACGACATCCGTGCGCACCGTGAGATTGCCGCCGAGGGCCGATGCGGCCAGCACCGTCGCGTTGGCGTTGGTCAGGCTGGCATGGCCGTTCGTCCCGCTGGTGCTCAGCGCCACCGCGCCGGTGAGCAGGTTGCCGGTATTGGTCAGCGTGATCGTGCCGTTCGTCGCCGCGGTGGTGAACGACGAGGTGCCGCCCACCGTCAGCGCCCCGCTCTGCGTCAGGTCGCCGAGCGAGCTCACCACCGTCAGGTCGCCGCCGACACTCGAGGCGTCCAGCAC
>JBAUOM010000343.1:0-10120 GCA_049579765.1 Xanthobacteraceae bacterium | reverse complement strand
ATCCCGCACTGTTCGCCCGCCTCGAAGCCGCGGCGCGGGACGGCAACAGCCGCATGCTGTTGCCGGCGGGCGCCGTCGGCGGTCTCGATGCCGTCGCCGCCATGCGCCTCGCCGGCTTGGCCTCGGTGCGCTACCGCTCGCGCAAGCCGCCGGCGGCCTGGCGCGGCACTCCGGCGGAGCAGCGCTTCGATCTCGCCGCGCTCGCGCGGCCGACCGTGCTGTACAAGGGCGCCGCCAGGGAAGCCGCGTTGCTCTATCCGCAGAACGCCAACGTCGCCGCTGCCGTGGCGCTGGCCGGGTTGGGTTTCGACGCCACCGAAGTCGAGCTCGTCGCCGATCCCGAGGCGCCCGGAAACGTGCACGAGATCGAAGCCGAAGGTAGCTCCGGCAGTCTTGCCATCCGACTGCAGGGCAAGCCCTCGCGCACCAATCCCAAGACCTCGGCTCTGGCGGCGCTCAGCGTCGCCCGCGCGCTGCTCAACCGACATGCCACCATCGTCATATGAGCGCGGCAGCAAAGCAGGCAATGCGGAACGTCTTCGTCGGGAGCCCGATCGAGCGCATCGAGGATTTCCGGTTTCTGCGCGGACGCGGCCAGTTCGTCGACGACCTCGCGCGCGCGAGCATGCTGCACGCGGTGATCCTGCGCAGCGCGGTGGGGCATGGGCGCATCCGCTCGATCGACGCCTCGGGGGCATTGGCACGGCCCGGCATTCACGCCCTCATCACCGCCGGCGATATTCGCGCGGCGATGAACGGCGCGATCCCGACCATTCCGTTGCGGCAGGAATCGGTGCCAGCATTCAAGGTGTTCGAGCAGCCGGTCATCGCCTGCGACAAGGTCCGCTATGTCGGCGAACCCGTGGCGGTGGTGCTGGCCACGACCGCCGCCGCCGCCGAGGACGCGCTCGAGGCGCTCGCGCTCGACATCGAGCCGCTGCCTGCGGTCGTGAACAGCGCCGACGCCGGCAGGAACGACGTGCTGCTGTTCGAGGGCGCATGCAGCAATCACGCGCTCACGCTCACCGGCGTGCGCGGCGACGCCGAGGCGGCGTTCGCAGAAGCTGATTATGTGCGGCGCGAGCGCTTCACGGTGCAACGCCATGGCGCCGTGCCGATGGAGCCGCGTGGCCTGCTGGCGGAATGGGACGCGGCGCGCGGGCACATGACCATCTACGGCGCGGCCAAGGTCGCCTTCATCAACCGGCGCATCCTGGCGCAGCAGATGGAGCTGCCGGAGAACGCGATCCGGATGGTGGAAAATGACGTCGGCGGCGGCTTCGGCGCGCGCGGCGAGTTCTACCCGGAGGACTTTCTCATCCCGTTCGCGGCCCGCCACACCGGCCGGCCGGTCAAATGGATCGAGGATCGCCGCGAGCATTTGCTCGCCACCAATCACGCCCGCGACGCCGCATGCGAGCTGGAGATCGCCTGCAGCCGCGACGGCACGATCCTGGCGTTGCGCGGACACGCCCTGACCGATCAGGGCGCCTATATCCGAACCAACGGCCCCACCGCGGCGCGCAACATCGCGCAGGTGTTGACCGGGCCCTATCGCATCGCAAATGTGCGCATCGACGTCTCCTTGATGATGACCAACAAGACGCCGTCGGGCACCTATCGCGGGCCTGGCCGCTACGAAGCCGACTTCTTCCGCGAGCGGCTCATCGACATTGCGGCCGGCGACCTAGGCCTCGATCGCGTCGAGTTCCGCCGGCGCAATCTGATTTCCGAATCCGAAATGCCGTACCGGCTCACCACCGTCCAGCCGCTCGACCTCGCAACCGAGACCGACAGCGGCGATTACGCAGCGACGCTGGAACGCTGCCTGCAGGACATCGATTGGCGCGCAAAGGCGGCGATGCAGGGCAAGCTGATCGACGGGCGATACCGTGGCACGGCCGTCGGCTGCTATCTCGAAGGCGGCGCCGCCGGCCCCCGGGAGACTGCGCGCCTCGTGCTCGACGGTGATGGCAAGGTCGCCGTGCATATCGGCTCCTCCTCGATCGGCCAGGGGCTGGAGACGGTCTGCGCCCAGATCGCCGCCGACGCCCTGCAACTGCCGATGGACGAGATCGCGGATGTAGCGCACGGCTCGACCGACGATGTGACCGAGGGTTACGGCTCCTACAGCTCGCGCTCCGTGGTGATGGGCGGCAATGCGATCGTGGCGGCGGCGGAGAAGCTGCGCGCCGCCGTCCGCGCCGCGGCGGCCGAACGCTGGGACTGCGCCGCCAAGGAGGTGGAGATCGACGCCGGCACGGCACGCGGGCCGGCCGGACGTTCGCTGCCGCTTGCCGCCTTCGCGGGGATATCGGCTGAAGCGACCTATGCCAGCAGCAAGCGCACCTACAGCTACGGCGCGCATGCCGCGCACGTCGCGGTCGACCCCAAGACCGGTCACGTCGAGCTGCTCGATTACGTCGCGGTGGAGGACGTCGGCCGCATCATCAACCCGCTGACCTTGCACGGGCAGGCCGTCGGCGCGATCGTACAGGGTCTCGGCGGCGCCTTCCTTGAGCATTTCGTCTACGATGAGCAGGGACAATTGCTGACCGGATCGTTCGCGGACTATCTGCTGCCGACCGCGAGCGACTTTCCCAACATCCGCACGGTGGCGCTCGAGGAACGGCCTTCGCCGACCAATCCGCTCGGTGCCAAGGGCGCGGGCGAGGGCGGCATCATCCCCGTCGCCGGCGTCATCGCCAACGCGGTCGCCGCCGCGCTCGCCTCGCTCGGGGTCGTGCCGCGCGACCTCCCGCTTTCGCCGCCGCGGCTCTGGGAGATGATCCGCGTCGCGCGGAAGCCTGGCAATTGAACAGAAGTGCGGTAGTAGCACGGTTTTGAGGAGAGACTCATGACGGATTGCGGACGTATTGTTCTTGATCCCGCCGTCCTCACCGGCAAGCCAGTCATCCGCGGAACGCACCTCTCCGTCGAGTTCGTCATCGGCCTCATGGCTGACGGCTGGAGCGAAACCGATATCTTGCGCAATTATCCTGGGCTATCCCACGAAGATCTTGATGCGTGTCTTGCTTACCCGCGCGATTTGCTGAGCTCGGAAAAGGTCCGTCCAAGCGTCGCCTGAGATACGCCTTCTCACGCCCAACCATGGACGGCCTTCACAATCACTGTCCTGCCGCGAGGAAAACGCTAGCCGACTTGAACCTATAATGATTCAGGAGTACCTCCGTGAGGTTGGTTCGCCACGGGAAAATTTTTCTCCATAGTGAGTGTGAGAAGCGCCCTGTCCCTATCGTTGGAGTGCGGCCCTTGCTGCTGCGCCAATCGGAGATGGCCGCCTCATCCCACTCCTCATCATCGATACAAGTGACCGCCCTGACTTAGACGAGGTCATTCGTGTTCACGAGCATCTCCCCCCTGGCGATGTTGAAGTCCAATGGGGGGAGCTCCCAGGCTCGACTGAGCGGATAGCAATTGTCCTATCATTCAAGAAGCCGATCGAGGCTATTGCGATTCTGGAGTTCGAAATTGTTGGACAAGGAATTTTGGTCGATCAGATTCTTGCAACAAAGATTTTTTACCTCCAGGCCGGAAGACCCAGAGATCGGTTCATAACAAAACCGAGTGCACCCAAGATTTTTGTCGGGGTGCCAGATACTGGCATTCGCGAGCACTGGAACAAGCTATTTCATAAACGCTTGGCGAAGGACATGAGGGCCAAGGGTCTTGGTCGCCAGCAAGCCAAGCGGGCCGCCGCTCAGGCAATTGCAGATATGAGGGCCTTTGGACGCTTGCGAATGAAGGCCAAGTGAGCTTTCGGACGCGTAGGTCACACGCTGACAGCCTCGGCTCGCAAGCGCGATGTCTCCCTTAACGGTCGTTTGAGCCGCTGCGGCATCGCTGCCGGGACGCACCTTCACGGCTCGACGTCTCTCGACCCGGCCCGGCTGATGCCCAGCGCCAGGATGCGCTGGATCAAGTCGGGGTATTTTATCCCGTCGTGCAAGGCGGCCGAGGCGAATTCTTCGACCTTCGCGATCTCCGGATTGGGATTGGCCTCGATGTAATAGGGAACGCCGTCGGCGGAGAGGCGGAAATCGATCCGCGCGTAGCCGTCAAGCTCGAGCGTGCGATAGATGCGCTTGGCGGCGCGTTGGATCGAGGCGACCAGTTGCGTGGAGAGATCCTTGGCCGGGCCCACGACGATATCGCGGCGCTGCTGGTATTCGAGATCGTGCTTGGCCTTTTCGGTGGCGATGGCGCGCGCGCCTTGCGGCAAGCTGCCGAATTCGAGCTCCCAGATCGGCAGGACGCGAAGCCGCTCATTGCCCAGCACTCCGACATAAAGCTCGCGACCCTCGATATATTGCTCGGCGATCGCCGCGGTGCCGATGCGCTCGTGGATGAAGGTCACGCGCTCGGCGAGTTTCTCGTCGCTGTCCACCACGGACGCCTGCGAGATGCCGTAGGAGGCATCCTCGCTCAGGCTCTTGACGATAAGCGGGAGACCGAGGCGCCGCGGGCGGCGAATCTTGCGCCGCAACGGGAACACGGCAAACGGAGGCAGCGGGATGCGGTGATAGATCAAAAGCTTCTTCGATAAATCCTTGCCGCGTGCGAGCACGAGCCCGCGCGGATTGCAGCCGGTATAGGGAACCCGCAGCAGCTCGAGATAGCTCGCGACGTTCTGGTCATAGACCGCTTCGCCGTGAAACTGCTCGAGCAGATTGAACACCACGTGCGGCTTCCAGCTTTCGATCTCGTCGCGGATCGGCTTGAGCTCGTTCTCCACGCCGAGCGGCCGGACCTCGTGACCCGCGCCGCGCAGCGTGCTCACCACGTCGTATTCGGTCTTCCACTCGTTTATTTCCTGCTCGCTGTGCCCCTTGAGCGAATCCGGAGGTATCAGGTCCGGATGCATGAGCACCAGCACGCGAAGGCGCTTCATAGTGCCAGCCATTGTCGCCGCGACGGACTGTAAAGCGAGTGCACCGTCTTCGCCGTCAGCAAGACGATGAATTCCATTCGCAGCTGTCGCTCAGATCCGACCGCACGCAGCTTCAGCTCGCGGCAGCGCCCGATCATATCATCGAAAACGGCGTCCAACGTGAGCTGATACTCGCCCGTCCACTTCGAGACGATCTGCCTGATCCTGGCACGGTTGCGGCGGAGAAACGCGGACGCCGCCGGCGAGCGACGATGCCTGGGATCGGCGGAGAAGATGCGGCGCAGATCCCGGTCGTAGATGTTCGGGTAATCGACGGCGTAGTGGGCGCGTTTCTTCTCATAGTGCTTGGCCAGCGTCTGGGTGAGCCGGCTCAAGGGGTCGACACGCAGGCGTCGCGTGAGCGACGGCTTCTCCGCGGCGATCTCGGCCATGAGCTCGTCGACATATTCCAGCTTCTTCAGCGCCGGCCAGCCTGCGTAGCGCTTGCGCCAATTCGAGCGCGGCGTGAGCCATACCGCGAAGGTCTCGGCGAAATCCTCGTCCGGGTGGCTTTGGGCGTACCACAGCGGCAGATGGTAGACGTAACGCCGGCTCGCCGGGTTCGGCCGATAGTACCTGGGGTAGCGGGTCGACGAGCGGCCGAAGAGCTCCTGCCACCGGCGCCGACGTTGCAGCTGATAGGACACTTGCAGGACGTGGCCGGCTTCGTGCCGGAGAATGCGCATGCACTCCGGCACCGTCCCGCCTTCGACGTCGATGATCATCTTGCGCTCGAGCCGCATCAGGCGGGGATGCGCCAGATAGAACGGGATCGCGATGCCGGGCGTGTCGTCGGGACTGAACCACTCGTTGGATATCCAGGCATGCGGGCGGATCCGAAGCCCGCGCTCTGAGAGCTCGTCATAGAGGTTCGCGAGGCACCCCTCGAGCCAGGTGCCTTCGACGGTGACCTTGAGATCCTTGAGACGCAGCTGCAGGAGCTCGTCATCCGGCAATCGAGCCCAGGCAAACCTACGTGGCATGGCGCACGAAGACCCGAGAAAGCATCATCGCAATAACCACCCTTGGCACGTTGACCGCTCCGTTGCTCCGATGATAGGTACCCAACGCCCTCCCCCTTGCGTGCAGTGCGAAGGACGCGTCCGGTCATGAAGTTGCCGCCCTTCGACTATGCATGCCCGACCACGCTGCCCGAAGCAATCGAGCTGCTCGCCGCGCACGATGGCGACGCCAAGGCGCTCGCCGGCGGCCAGAGCCTGATGCCAATGCTGGCATTCCGCCTGGCGCAGCCGGCGCTGCTCGTCGACCTGCGCAAGCTCGCCGATCTGCGCGGCATCAGGATTTCGGAGCGCGGCGTCGCGCTCGGCGCCATGGTGCGCTGGCGCGATATCGAGGACGATGCCCGGCTCGACAGCGCGCATCCCCTGCTCAAGGCTGCAATCTCCCATGTCGCGCACTATCAGATCCGCAACCGCGGCACGATCGGCGGCAGTATCGCGCACGCCGATCCGGCGGCGGAAATGCCCGGGATCGCCATGACCTGCGACGCCGAGATCGCCGTGATCGGCAAGTCCGGCGCCCACGTGATCCAGGCCGCCGATTTCTTCCAGGGCGCGCTGACGACCGCACTCACCCCCGACGAGATCATCGTCGAGGTGCGCCTGCCGCCCTGGCCCGCCGGCCGGCGCTGGGGGTTTCAGGAATTCGCCCGCCGTCGCGGCGATTTCGCCATGGCGGCGGCGGCGGTGTTCTACGACCAGGACGCCAGCGGCAAGGCGCGCAACGCCCATGTCGGCGCGATCGGAGTGGCCGACCGGCCGCTGCGGCTGTCTGCGGTCGAGGACGTCCTCAACGGGCAGACGATCGACGAGGCGACGATCGCAAAGGCCGAAGCCGCCGCCTCGGCCGCCGTCGATCCCCAGGACGACATCCACGCCAGCGCCGCCTACCGGCGCGCGCTCATCGGAACCATGGTCGAGCGCGCGCTCAAGCACGCCGCCGCTCGAGCTTGACCTCGCCAGGTGCCCATGCCGGTACGATTTTGCGTCAACGGTAAAGAGGTCGAAGTGGAGGTCGAGCCGCGGCTCACCCTGGCGGATTGCCTGCGCCACCATCTGCGGTTGACCGGGACCCATGTCGGCTGCGAGCACGGGGTGTGCGGCGCCTGCACCATCATCGTCGACGGCGCCGCGGTGCGCTCCTGCCTCATGCTGGCGGTGCAGGCCGAAGGCGCCGAGATCGTGACCGTCGAAGGGTTGTCCGACGACGCCGACCTCACGCCGCTGCAAAAGTCCTTCCGCAAGCATCACGCGCTGCAGTGCGGCTTCTGCACGCCGGGCATGATCACGACGGCGCACGCGCTGTTGAGCGAGGAGCCCGATTGCGACGCGGCGCGGGTGCGCGAGGTGCTTTCCGGCAATCTCTGCCGCTGCACCGGCTATATCTCCATCGTCGAGGCGGTGCTCGAGGCGCGCGCGGCCTATGGACACAAGGGCCGCAACGGGGGCCGTACCGGGAGCCAAACGTGAGAACGGTCAACTCGCTGGTCGGCAGCCCGGTCGAGCGCCTGGAGGACCTGCGCTTTCTCCGCGGCCGCGGGCAATATGTCGACGATGTCGCGCGCGCGGACATGCTGCATGCGGCGATCCTGCGCAGCTCAGTCGCCCACGGCCGCATCCGCTCGATCGACACGTCGGCGGCGAAGGCACTCTCGGGCGTGCATTGCGTGATCACGGCCAAGGATATCGGCGACCGCGTGCCGCGCGTTCCCATGCGGCTGCAGCCGCTGCCGGATTTCGAGCCGTTCGGGCAGCCGGTGATCGCGGAAACCAAAGTGCGCTATGTCGGCGAGGCGCTCGCGCTCGTGCTCGCCGCCACCCCGGGCATCGCCGAGGACGCGCTCGGCCTGATCGAGGTCGACATCGAGGCGTTGCCGGCGGTCGCCGACCGCCATGCCTCCGCCCGCGGCGCCGCGCTGCTGTTCGAGCAGCAGGGCAGCAATCTCGCGATCAAGTTCCACGCCGTGCGCGGCGATGCCGCCGCGGCGTTCGCGAACGCGCCCTATGTCCGGCGCGAGAGCTTCCGCACCCAGCGGCACATGGCGTTGCCCATGGAGCCGCGCGGCCTGCTCGCGGAATGGGACGCCGCGCGCGGCCGCCTCACCATCTCCGGCGGCGCCAAGGTGCTGTTCTTCAACCGCCGCACCCTCGCGAAGCAGCTGGACCTGCCCGAGAGCGCGATCGAGATCGTCGAGAACGACGTCGGCGGCGGCTTCGGCGCGCGCGGCGAGTTCTACCCGGAGGACTTCCTCATTCCGTTCGCGGCGCGCCATGCCGGCCGGCCGGTGAAATGGACCGAGGACCGGCGCGAGCATCTGATGTGCGTGAACCACGCGCGCGAGGCGGAATGCGATATCGAGATCGCCTGTGACCGCGACGGGACCATCCGCGGGCTGCGCGGCCACGCCTATGTGGACGTCGGCGCCTATATGCGTACCAACGGTGCCGTCGGCGCGCGCAACGTCGCGCAGTTCATGTCGGGGCCCTACCGCATCGCCAATATCGACATCGACGTCGCGCTCTTGCTCACCAACAAGACGCCGGTCGGCACCTATCGCGGCCCCGGCCGCTTCGAGACCGACTTCTTCCGCGAACGCTTCTTCGACATGGTGGCGCAGGACTTGGGGCTGGATCGCGTCGAGTTCCGCCGGCGTAATCTCCTGTCGCTGAAGGAAATGCCGTATTCCATCGCCACCATCACGCCGTTCGAAAGCAAGGACGAGTTCGACAGCGGCGACTACCACGCCACCCTCGATCGCTGCCTCGACGAGATCAAATGGAGCGAGACGTCGCGGCTCGCCGGCAAGCTGATCGACGGGCGCTATCACGGCCTCGCCATCGGCTGCTTCATCGAGGGGGGCGCCGCCGGGCCGAAGGAGAGCGCCCGCATCGTGCTCGAACCCGACGGCCGCTACGCGGTCTATGTCGGTTCGTCCGCCATCGGCCAGGGGCTCGAGACCGCCTTTGCGCAGATCGCGGCCGACGCGCTCGAAGTCACGCTCGATCGCATCCGCGGCGTATTCCACGGCAGCACCTCCTATGTGAGCGACGGCTACGGCGCCTATCACTCGCGTTCGGTGGTGATGGGCGGCTCGGCGATGCTCGACGCCGCGGGAAAGCTGCGCGACGCGATCCGCGGAGAGGCCGCGAAGCGTCTCGACTGCGCTCCCGGAGAGGTGGAGATCGTCGAGGGAGCGACGGCGGTCGGACCCGGCGGCAGGTCTGTCGCCTTGGCCGGGCTGACGAAGGAGGGCATCTCGGCGGAAGGCGCCTTCCTGAACAAGAAGCATACCTACACCTACGGCGCGCATGCCGCCCACGTCGCCGTCGATCCCAAGCTCGGCCAGGTGGAGCTCATCGATTACGTCGTGGTCGAGGATTGCGGGCGCATCATCAATCCGCGCACCGTGCACGGCCAGACCGTCGGCTCGGTGGTGCAGGGGCTGGGCGGCGCCATGATGGAGCACCTCGTCTACGACCAGCAGGGCCAGCTCCTGACCGGCTCGCTCGCCGATTACCTCATTCCCACCGCCAGCGATTTCCCCAACATCCGCGCCATCGTGCTGGAAGATCACCCCTCGCCCATCAACCCGCTGGGGGCGAAAGGCGCCGGCGAGGGCGGCATCATCGCGGCCGGCGGCGTCATGGCCAATGCCGTCGCCAACGCGCTGAGCGCATTCGGCGTGCAACCGCGCGAGCTTCCGCTCACCCCGACCCGCATCTGGGAGCTGGTACAGGCGGCACGGACGCAGCCGAACCCGTAGGACGGTTTCGCGGTCCGCTCAACCCATCCTTGTGTCCTGCCTCGGATACAATCCGCTCCTGTAAATAACAGGAAAAATACAGGGCGCCATCCCTGGAGTGCACCCCTTCAGGTCCCGACCGTGCGCGTACCGGCGCCTTGCCGCAAAGACGCAGCGGGGCGCGCCCTCGGCCGGGACCGAGTGCGTTGCCGCCGACGCGAGCGCGGCCGGCGCGACATTGCCCATGTGCCGCTGCCCATGTGCCGCTCGCGTCGTTTCCCCATATCAAACAGCGCAGTCTTCTTGGTTCCCGCCGCGCGTTGCTGCGCCCGGGTTTTGCTCCCGCTCCGTCTTCGGGATCGTCCGCGGAGACGCCCCTGGAGCAGCGATGATGACGATTCGTAGCA
>JBAUOM010000342.1:0-3974 GCA_049579765.1 Xanthobacteraceae bacterium | reverse complement strand
CCGGTCGGCCGAAGGTCCCGAACCTCCCGGGCACGGTTTACGAGCCGCGGCCGGGACGCCACTCCCCGCTCCGCCTTCAGGATCGTCTCCGGAGACGCCCCTCGATGAGCGAGGATGAGGCCATCTACCACAGACGCGATACGTAGTCAATAGCGTAGTTGATCGTAGTCATTGTGAGCCGCGGCGGACGCGGGTGCGGGGATCGCAGCTGCAATCGCTGCGGCCTGCGGCGCCGCCGGTTTTCCCGGGCGGGGCGGTGAATCACACCAATGCTCTCACTACTCGACGCGTCATGCCAACGCGTTGCCCAATATTTTCGTGGGTCTGAAGGTCGCGATTGCGCTGGCCGTCGTCGGCGCGATCACCGGGGAATTCGTGGGGTCGCAGTCGGGCCTCGGCTATCTCCTGACATCGGCGAGCGGCCAGATGGATACCGCTCTGGTCTTTGCGGTCCTGGTCACGATTTCGGTCATCGCGACGATCCTGTTCATGATCATTGAAGCCGCGGAAAAGCTGGTCATTCCCTGGCACTCGTCGATGCGGTCACGCAACGTCGGGCGCTGATTTCGTTTTGCCGACGTGCGCCCCGGCGCTCGCCCGGTTGCCGGATCAGCGGGCCAAGAGGAACTGCCAGCTCGGAATTTGCATGCGCAAATCTCGCCGCCGAAGCTCGTTGAACGGGGGTGGAAAGCAGAACGACGGCGCTTGGCCCAGCTTCCGCGCTCGGAAAAGTACGCCCCCAGCGATGCCCGCGCCGGTCCTCACTGCGCGAATGCCGCGGCCCGCAGGCCGCCTCGGCGTCTGCTTCCATCATCGCGCCCAACGTCTCAATCCCGGCTGTCAGGCAGAACCGGTCGAAGGACGCAGACACCTCTTCCCACGCCTTACCCACAGGCGCGCTCGGCATTGCACTCGTCATCATGGTAGATGTTTTCATGGCGTTGCTTTCCTTTGTGGATTCGAGACCCCGAGCCTACCGGCTCAAGGCGAGCAACGCCGCTCCACTTATTTCAACATTGGCAGGGACATTCCCCGATCAAATCTTGAGCCGTTTCATTGGTCGCTGCTTTGTCTAACTAAATAGATTTGGGCGTGGTTGGCGGGGTTACGGCGGTGCCGATGTGGGAGCTCCTGAAGAAAATAGAAATATGGTGACAGCTTGCGCAATCGCGGCATTTCCAAATGCGATGAATTCGAAAGAGGCAACCATGAGCATCACCAAAAAGATTCTCAATAATTCCTATTATGATCTCAAGGAGCGCGCGAAGATCGACCTCGATTTCCTGTTGCTGACCGTTGCAGCGGCCGCGATTTGTGCCTTGGGTTTCAAGATGAATAGTGCGCCCGTCATTGTCGGAGCCATGGTGATTTCGCCGCTGCTTTATCCAGTCATCTGCGCCGGGGCCGCGACTTACCAGGCCGATTGGAGCACATTCATTCGCGCTGTCGCGACATTTGCAGTGGGCTTTGTTGCCGCCGTTGGTGCCGCCGTTGTCGTTGGCCTTTTTTCCGCGACTACATTCCGGTCGGAGATCGTCGATCGATTAAGCGCATCGGGTATGGATTATGTTCTCGTCGCGCTTTTTGCCGGACTGGCCGGAACATACGCGTTCTATTCGCCCAAAATTCACGAAGCCGTAGCCGGCATCGCGATTTCTGTCGCGGTGATCCCACCAATCGTCATGCTGGGCATCGGGATCGCGAAGCAGAATACCGATCTCGTTCTTACCAGCGGTATCATCGTGCTTAGCAATGTTATCGGAATCTATCTCGGCGCGATCGTGATGGTTGCTGTTCTGCACCGGATTTCACGGGATCGAGTCGCGAGCTAGCGACCAATTTTCACCAAGGCGCGAGAGTCGGTCGAGGTCATCTGTCTACCAATGCCAACCCCTACGGATGCTTTACCGTTGACGCTTGCTCAATCCGATCAACACGCCACTCAATCGCGTTTAGCTTCTCATCCTGGCGCGCCGTCAGCAGCGCGTCTGCTCACGCGAGTCTTGATCCAGATCAAGGCACGCAACCCGATCATGCGGTTTGATTTCACTATCGTTGGGCGGAGGTGCGACCAAGCCCTGTCAGATGGTGATCTGGCCCATGCGATCGGCTCAAGAAGAAACATGAGTGTTGGCGTCGGAAGCCGACCATGCATTCAACGGGACGACATGACCGCATGGAAACTATCAAAATGATCTGGTTGGAGATTTGTTGTGAACAAGTATCCGCAAGTTGCCGCGACCGCGATACTCCTTCTCGGCGCTACCACTCTTGTACCGGCGGAGACCGCCAACCCAGTTGGGCAGTCAACGACTTCAACAGTCGATCTCTCACCTGAACAGGAAGACGCAATTTACGGGGCGGTGACTGACGGCCTACGTGAAAGGAACCTGCCAGAGATTAGGGTCGGGGATGAATCACCATGGTGGGCCGAGGTTCGCACCCTTCCAGAGTCACTTCAGATAAAATCGGTGAAGGGGCTTCTCTACGCGATCTTGCTAGTTCGTGGTGCGGAGGGAATTCACAATGAAGTCCTCCTGGTCGATCCTTCCACGAATAAAGTCGTTGGAATCATTCGGAAACCGCTTACGTTCAAATTCTGATCTGACTTGAAAGGCCGACCATGCAGATCCCGTTGCAAATCAATTTCGAAAATTCGGAACCGTCAGAGGCCGCCCGTACAGCAATTGAACACGAGGTGGCGCGGCTAGAGAAATACCAACACCACATTACGGGGTGTCGCGTTGCCGTCGTCGCGCCGAGTACGAAGCATCGCCATGGTGCCGTCTATCGTATCAACATTTGGGTGACGGTTCCGCCCCACGAGAACATCGTGGTCAGCCATCAACCTTCAGATGACCAGAGCCACTCGCACGTCGAGGTCGCGATCAAGGACGCGTTCGCGGCCGCGCGACGACAAATCGAGGCTCTCGCTCAACGCGCGAGCGGCAATGTCAAGCTCCACGAGGCCGAACCTCATGGGCGAGTTTCCAAGATTTCTGCAGACTACGGCTTCATCGCGACACCGGACGGACGCGAGATCTATTTCCATCGTAACAGCGTGATCGATAACGCATTTGATCGGTTGAACGTTGGGTCAGAAGTGCGCTTCGCAGAAGAGCGCGGTGAAAAAGGAGCGCAAGCGAGCACGGTGCACCTGATCGGCAAACATCATCTGAGCGAACAAGATCGCAGAAGATAAGAAAGCACTGCCGACATCGCTGCGAAGGCGCGCGAGGCCGACCACGATCTTGCCGATCGCGTTCGCGGCGGTTGGGAAGTTCGACGCCATCTTCGCGCTGGAGCGTTCGATCAATGGCTTGTCGCCCGAGGCGCGCGTGGCTGCGCGCCGTAAGGATATCGCGCCGCTGGTGAATGATCTCATCGATTGGATGAAACGGGAGCGGGCCAAGCTCTCGCGCCACAACGAGGTGGCCAAGGCTTTTGACTATATGCTCAAACGCATCGACGTGTTCACGCGCTTCCTCGGGGACGGCCGCATCTGCCTGAGCAACAATGCGGCCGAGCGCGAGCTGCGCGGGATTGCCCTTGGCCGCAAGTCATGGCTGTTCGCCGGCTCCGATCGCGGCGGCGAGCGCGCCGCGGTCATGCTGACGCTGATTCGCACGGCCAAGCTCAACGACGTCGATCCCCAAGCTTGGCTCGCCGACGTGCTCGCCCGCATCAACGATCACGCCATCCACAGGCTCAAAGAGCTTCTGCCGTGGAACTGGGCAGCCGAGAGAGAGCGTCGTAAAGTGGCGGCATGAGTGCCGACACCATCGCCCGTCTCAAGATCACCCTCGACGACGTCAAGCCCGCGGTCCTGCGCCGCGTCGAGGTGCCATTCGACATCCGGCTCGACCGGCGGGACCGGCTCTGTATATAGCTGGCAGCGGCGTTGCGCGGTGCATCGCCAGCAGCTTGAGGCGTGGCGACTCTCAAGGCCGCGCGGGATGAGAAGTACGTCGGTT
>JBAUOM010000341.1:0-17101 GCA_049579765.1 Xanthobacteraceae bacterium | reverse complement strand
ATGCCTTCGTCTGCCGGCCACGTCCGCGAATTCGCCGCGCGGGGTCGGAACTTGTGGGCGTCTGCCACGTTTGAATGCAGACAAAAGACGAGCGATTGATCATCATCGTCACGGCGAGCGAGCGGGCATTCCGCCGGACGCTCGACTTCGACCCGGCCCGATCGCACTGCAAACAGGAGGGACTTCGATCGAATTGCGCGGCGTTTCATAGAAGTGAAGCTCAAGGAGCATTGCACCATGTCGCTTGGAACGATTCTTCTGATTATCCTGATCCTCCTCCTCATCGGCGCCCTGCCGACTTGGCCCTACAGCAGCGGCTGGGGATACTATCCCTCCAGCGGTCTCGGACTCATCGTCGTCATCATTATCATTCTCGTGCTCCTCGGCAGGATCTGACGAGGAAAGAGACGGAGCCGCCACGGCATCCGTCGAGAACGGGCAACCACCGCCCTCGTGCACGGCCACGTACGAGGGCGCCATCTCGCCTGCGGTCTGGAACAATAGAAGACGCTCGAGTCCCGCTTCCCGCCCGGCGCGTCCGCGATCGCCAAGCGGGCACGCCGCCGTGCGCCCATTGCCAGCGTCGGAGGTGTCCGCTATCGGCAAGTCTCGAGCCAGCCCCCGCGAGGTGGCGTCGGCAAACGATGCCGCGCAGGTGCGAGGACGATCACGTGAGCGAGCACGACAAAGCCGCGGGCACGTCGAAGCCGCCGGAGCTCAAGCGAGACTGGCGGTTTTATACGGGGGTGGCGGCAATGATCCTGTCGGTGATCATGCCGTTGGGTGCCGCCGTCGTACCTGCGCTGGGTCTTTCCACGGCGCATTCCGCTCTCGTGGTCGGCGCTTTGCTTGCCGGAGGTCCCGAAGTCTTGTGCATCCTGGCGGTCGCGCTGCTGGGAAAGCAAACCTTCCAATATTTTGCGCAGATGGCGAAAAGCGCCATCCGCCGTGCCGTCCTCGACGAGCCGGCATCGAAGTGGCGCTATTATGTAAGCCTCGTGATCATTCTGGTCAGCTGGATTCCGGCTTATCTGTACGCGTATGTTCCCGCTGTCATGCCCGGTGGAAACGCGCGCATCTACCTGCTCGCCGGAATGGATTTGGCTTTCGTCGTGAGCGTTTTTCTCATGGGCGGAGAATTCTGGGAGAAGGTCCGGCGGATTTTTGTTTACGAAGGCAAAATCCCGGATTGACCGCGTGCTTCCGTACGAAGGACGTGCCGGCAATTTGAGTGCCCCTGTCCCGACTGCGCACCAGCAGAAATTTAATTCTCAACGCTTGTCGGCAGCAGCGCCGCTCGTTCGTTCTTGGGACAAGCGAGGCGCGCCGCTCCATGCTCAATGCCACCTGCTGCTATGATTCCCAAGATCTCGCCGGTTCCTGGACCAAGGAAATCGACGATGCCACCATGGCCAAGCTCCTCCCTGTGGCGGAGGGGAAGCTCGCCGAGCAAGGCCGGCTTGGGCCGGCAACCCGGCCGTGGCCGGCGGCCGCCGCCAGCACGCTGCGACAGGGTCGCGTGGTCCTGTTGATCGACGGGCCTTTCGCCGAGACAAGGAGCAACTCGTCGGCTACTACGCGGTCGCCTGTTCGGGCCTCGACCAGGCGATCGGGACCGCTCGCGAACCGGCAAGGGCAAATCCAGGCCCGAGGGCATAGAAGAGTCGCCCGATTTCCATCTACCGACCGGGAGCCGGCACGACGTGACCGATGTCGCCTGGATCGATGCAGCGCTGACTTCCGCTCGCCCGCGTGCGGTCAGTGCGCTCCTGCGCTACTTCCGCGACCTCGATACCGCCGAGGAGGCGTTCCAGGACGCCTGCCTGCGGGCGCTGCAGCACTGGCCCGAGAACGGCCCGCCGCGGGATCCCGCCGCCTGGTTGATCTTCGTCGGCCGAAACATTGCGATCGATGCGGCGCGCCGCCGGGGCAAGCAGGAAGCCCTGCCCAACGAAGCGACCATTTCCGATCTCGACGACGCCGAAGCCGAGCTGGCTGAGCGGCTCGATGACATGGACTACCGTGACGACATCCTGCGCCTGCTGTTCATTTGCTGCCATCGCGACCTCCCGACGACCCAGCAGATCGCGGTCGCGCTGCGCATCGTCTCCGGCCTGTCGGTCAAGCAGATCGCGCGCGCTTTCCTGGTCAGCGAGAGCGCCATGGAGCAGCGGATCACCAGAGCGAAAGCTCGCATAGCCGCCGCCGATGTTCCGTTCGAGACACCCGGTGCGCCGGAGCGCGCCGAACGGCTCGCCGCGGTCGCGACCATGATCTACCTCGTCTTCAACGAGGGATATTCGGCGAACGGCGGGCCAGCCGTTGCCCGTGCACCGCTCTGCCACGAGGCCATCAGGCTCGCCCGGCTGCTGCTGCGGCTGTTTCCCGGCGAGCCTGAGATCCTGGGGCTGACGGCCTTGTTGCTCCTGCAGCATGCGCGCGCGCCTGCGCGCTTCGATGCGGAGGGAGGCATCGTGCTGCTGGAGGATCAGGATCGCAGCCGTTGGAACCGCGAAATGATCGCCGAGGGACTTGCGCTCATCGACAACGCGATAGGCCATAACCGCCCCGGTCCTTATCAGCTGCAGGCGGCCATCGCGGCGCTGCATGCCCGGGCTGCCCGGCCGGAAGATACGGATTGGGCGCAGATCGATCTGCTCTACGCGGCGCTGGAGCGGCTGCAACCCTCCCCTATTGTTACGCTCAATCGGGCGGTAGCCGTCGCCAAGGTTCGCGGTCCCGCCGCGGCGCTCGCCATGATCGAGCCGTTGGCTCACAGGCTTTCCGGCTACTTCCATTTCTTCGGGGTGGAAGGCGCACTCCTCCTGCAACTCGGACGCCTCGAGGAGGCCCGCATTGCCTTCGATCGGGCCATCGCGCTCGCCAATACCGCGGCGGAAGCCGCCCATATCAGGATGCAACTCGACCGCCTCGATAAAGACAGCTTGCCGGGCGGCGACGTTGCGACCGCTCCCGACCGCCGTTGAGCGGAAAGGCAAACAAAAAGTTTTCCGTCCTGTCGAATCGGCCGTCGCCCGTTCGTCCTTGGGATATCGGTTGCCGGAAACGGCAGCCTGGAACACGGGGACAGGGGATCCCAATGGCCAATGCCTACCAAGCCAATGTGCCCGCGGCCGCCGCCGCTGCATGTGTCGGCGCAGGCGCCGAGCGCTCGACCGCCGCGCGCGCCGTCGGAAGAATCCGCACGCTCAACGGCGCGGAGTTTGCGAACGCCAATGCAACGGACGAATCCCTTCTCGCGCGGGTCGCGCACGGTGACCGGCATGCGCTTGAGCTCCTGTTCGCCCGCCACCAGCAGAGAGTGTACCGGTTCGTATTTCGCCTCGTGGCCAGCCGCGAGACCGCCGAAGACATCGTCAGCGACGCCTTCATCGAGCTGTGGCGGCGTGCGGCGAGCTTCGAGAACCGCGCCAGGCTTGCCACCTGGCTGCTCGCGATTGCCCGCAACAAGGCGCTGTCGGCGTTGCGCGGCCGGGTCGATCAGCCGCTCGAAGGCGCGGCGGTCGACGCAATTCCGGACCCGGCAATCGCGGTCGACGAGAGGCTGGATGCAAGCAAGCGCGGCGCGGTCCTGCGCAAATGCCTCGAGCGCCTCACGCCCGCGCACCGCGAGGTCATCGACCTCGTCTACTACCACGAAAAATCGGTCGAAGAAGTCTCCGCCATCATTGGTGTGCCCGCGGCGACCGTGAAGACGCGCATGTTTTACGCGCGCAATCGGCTGGCCGAACTCATGAAGGCCGCCGGCATCGAAACGCTGCGGTACTGACTCAAGCGCACTCGCGATGCGGCGCGCAAGTCGGAACGCTCACGTCGCGTAGCGCGGGAGCCCGCTCGGAAGGAATCTGGAGGCGGCTCAGCCTGCTCCGCGGCCGCCGCCAAACTTGCGCGATCCGCGCAAGCTTCTCCATTTGGGCGCGTCGCCGAATTCCCCCGCGAACCACAGAACGAAACCTGCGAACGCCAGGATAGCAATCTCTCCGAACATCAGAAGCAGAAGAACTATCCATGTAGACTGATGCATTGAGACGCCCCCGTTGTTGCCACCCGGCGACATCGAAACACGAAATCGGATCCGGACTTTGACCTTGTTCAAAAAAATAAAAAACGTTGCAAAAATCCCACACGGTTTCGCCCGGCGGATCCGGACGGCAGCAGCTCACGTGCTACCGGATACCACCAGTGCCGGTGTCGCGGCGCATCGCCGAGTCAGAGTCGGTCAGTAGCGGCGTCGATCCCCTTGCGGACCGCAGCCGGCTTCGCTCTCGAAGTGGAGACGACCTGGAAGCGAGCGCGGCACTGCGCGGCGCACTATCGCACCGCTGCGCTACCCGCGTGTCGCTTCTTATGGCCGGCGCTCGATCGCCGCGAGGAAGGAGCAGCTTTGGCCGGTGCTTGCGGCGTGGGGGCTGCGGAGACGGCGGCATCAACCGGCTCCGGCTCGACAGCGGGAGGCGGCACCGTCGTCACGGCAGCATGCACCGCCGCCGGCTTGACCGGGACGGGCGCTGTCAGGTGCGCGTTCAGCGCAATGAGCCCGGCAGTGAGCGCGGCGCCGACGACGACGAAATACTTGAGGATGAGCATGGTCCCCCACTCGGCCGCCCGCAGACGCGCGGCGCCTTACGGTTAGTCGCGCGGCAGGCCGGCTTGGTTCATTTGGACTACCCGGATACGCCCGGCTTCATCCGCCCGAAGTGACCGCGCCGCACCGGGAAGCCCGCGGCTGGACCACCATCTGTATCGCAAATCCGACGCCGCATCGGAGCGGGTTCCCGTGCTGGGGTTCGCCATCGAGCCCCATGATACCGTTGTTAAGCGATCATTTAGGTTTCCACCGAGAACGACTCGCGCATTCGATTCGAAGATGAGACGGTTGCCGCGGCTCGGCCTCGGTGCCTGCTAGTCGTTACTAGCCTCTATTCTCAGCCCCAAGCACCGGGCCGAGCCACCGCTTTCCGCCAGGAACCTCCTCGTCGCAGCCCGCGGCAACGCGCGGGTGCCGGATGAGCGTTTGGCTTACCCTCCGTTTCTTGCTCCGGCTGCCGAGGACGCTTGCGACCATGGCATTCCCCGCAGCATCGCAATCCTTGTAGGCTGCTCGATCGAGCGTCCAATCATCGCAGAAGCGCGTGGCCAGCAGCGATACCGAGGTAGTGATTGTCGGCGGCGGCGCGGCGGGTATCGCCGCGGGCCGGCTGTTAGAGGACCACCATTTCGATTGTCTCATCGTCGAGGCGCGGTCGCGGCTGGGCGGACGGGCATGGACGATCGACGACGGCGCGGGATATCCAATCGATCTCGGCTGCGGCTGGCTGCATTCCGCCGACCGCAATCCCTGGCGGGAGATCGCGGAGGCCCAAGGGCGCACGATCGACCGGACACCGCCGCCCTGGACACGGCGCTCGGCGCCGGTCGGCTTCCCGCTTGCGGAGCAGGCTGACTTTCTCGAGGCATTGCAACGGTTCCATCAGCGGCGCGAGGCGCTTTCGGAGCGGGAGCCGGACGTTGCCTCCGCGGCCTTTCTCGAGCCGTTCGGCCGCTGGAACGGCTTGATCGACGCGATCAGCACCTACGCCAGCGGAGCGGAACTCGACCGGGTATCGGCGCGGGATTTCCGCCGCTACGACGACAGCGGCGTGAACTGGCGGGTCGTCGAGGGGTACGGCGCGACGATCGCCGCCCGCCGCCCCGGATTGCCCGTCGTCCTCGGTTGCCCGGTGCTGCGGATCGACCGCGGCGGGCGGCGATTGCGAGTGGAGACCGCGGACGGTGCGATCACCGCGGACGCGGTCATCGTCACGCTCCCGAGCGCCCTCATTGCCGACGAGAAGCTCCGCTTTACCCCGCCCCTGCCCGAGAAAACCCGAGCCGCCGCGGGCCTGCCCCTGGGGCTTGCGGACAAATTGTTCCTGTCGTTGTCCGGTGCCGATGAATTCGACAAGGACAGCCGCCTGTTCGGCCGCACCGACCGGAGCAGGACGGGAGCCTATCACCTCCGGCCCTTCGGCCGGCCTCAGATCGAGGCTTATTTCGGGGGATCGCTGGCGGCAGATCTCGAAGCGGGCGGCGAGCATGCGTTCTTCGACTTCGCGCTTGCCGAACTGGTCGCGCTGCTCGGCAGCGGCTTCGCCCGCCGGGTGAAGCCGCTTCGACTTCATCCATGGGGCGTCGATCCGTTCTCCCGAGGTTCCTACTCCTATGCCTTGCCGGGCAAGGCCGACTGCCGCGGGGCTCTCGCCGCGCCGGTGGATGACCGCCTGTTCTTCGCCGGCGAGGCGTGCTCGCGACATGCCTATTCCACCGCGCACGGCGCCTACCTCACCGGCGTCGCGGCCGCCGAGCAGGCGATGGCCGCTCGGGGCGGCAAGCGCTCGCCATGACTTGCCCGCGCCGGATGATCCCGTCTGTTCCATATGCGCACGCGTATCGCCGCCGCGGGGCAAACACGTCCGTCTTGCGGGTTACGGAGAAGAGCGGGAATGCGGGATATGGCCCCGGCGGATTTGCCGTCGCACGTCCGTCACGCGCGCTTGATCCGTGTTACGTCGTCAGCGGATGGAAGTGCCCGGCAGGCGCCGCGTCGAGCTCTGCCCAGTCGATCTCCTCCTCCAACCGGTGATAAGCCTCGTCCCCGATCGCTCCCTGCGCGCGCAGGCGCTCGAGCGCCCGACGCTGACTCTTGATGGCGCGCAGACGCAGATCGTCGTAATCCGTCGCTGCCTGGGGGTCGGCGGGATTCTCCGCCACCGCGCGGGCGGCGGCATATTGCTCGCGAACCGCCGCGGCGACGCCCGACGTCTCGCCGTCGAGGCTGTCCAATGCCGCCTGCATGACCGCAACGCGCCCGCGCGACACTTCCTGCTCGACCGAGCGATCGGTTTCGAGGCGGAGAAGCCGCAGCAACGGTTTCAGGGTCATGCCCTGCACCACGAGCGTGCCGAGAACGACGCAGAACGCGGTGAGCAGGATCGGATCGCGGCCGGGAAAATTGATCGGCAATCCAAACGCCGTCGCCAGTGTGACGAGGCCGCGCATGCCGCACCAGCCGATGAGCAGATCGCCGCGAACATCCGGCTGCTCGGCGTGCACGCGCGGTAGCGGCAAGCGGCTGATAAATCTAATGACGGCGCCACAGCCGAGCACCCAGGCGAGCCGGACAAGTATGACCGTCGCAAGAATGGCGATACCCAGCGCAAGGGCTTCGAGCCGGCTCTCCTCGGTCAAACGGCCCAGGATCGGCCGCACCTGCAATCCCATCAGGACGAAGGCGAGCACGTTCAGCACGAAGACCGCGGTCTCCCATACCGAATAGGAGCTGATGCGGTTGCGGGCGGGCGTGCGCCGCGGCGCGGAGCGCGCCAGCGTCATCGCATAGACCACCATGGTGATGATCGCGGATAGACCGATCCGTTCGGCGAGAATCCAGACGCCGAAGGTACTGACGAACTGCAGGATGGTTCCGCTGGCCGGATCGCGAACCCGCGCGATCGCGAGAAGAAACAGCCGCGCGAGACCGTAGCCGGCGACCAGGCTGCCGATCGCCGAGAGCGCCATCATCGGAGCGGCGGTGCTCGGCACGAGCGATCCGGCAGCCGCCATCACCGCCAACCGATAGATCAGCAGCGCCGTCGCATCGTTGAGGAGGCTCTCGCTCTGCAACACGGCCACGATCCGGCGCGGCGGGCGGAACTGGCCGAGCACGGCCGCCGCGGCCACAGCGTCGGGTGGAGCGACGATCGCGCCGAGGGCGACGGCGGCGGCGATTGGAAGGCCGGCAATCTTCCAGCCGACCAGCGCCACCGCGGCCGTCGTCAATACGACCGCGACGAACGCCAACGAAGCAAGCGACAGCGCATAGCGTTTGAGGTCACGCGGCGAGGTATCGAATGCGGCGTCGAGCAGGACAGGCGCGACGAAGAGCGCCAGAGCGAGGTCCGGTGCGATCTCGATAGACGGCGCGAACGGCAGGAAGGCAAGCCCGGCGCCGGCGAGCGCAAGCAGCGCGGGATAAGGAACCTCGAGGCGGCGCGCGAGACTCGCGACGAGCACGGCGCCGAGCAGCAGCGCGAGCGTCCATTCGAACAGAACCATGCCCCATGTTAGCGTCGGCCCTTCCCGCTTGTCAGGCTCCCGAACGGCCGCAGACCGCGCGCTCCTACATCGCGCGATGGAAAGGTCTATTGCTGCGCGGATCACCGGTTGCGTTCGGCTTCCAGGCAGCCCGCAAAGCTCCTAGGATATGCGCCAGCGCGGACACCGGGAAAGCTCGGCAAGAACCGTCGGAAGCATGGCGGCAACGCCATCGTCTATCAGGGAAACGCCACATCGTCTGCGCACAGGGAGGAGACCACCATGCAACGCGCATCGACACGTGCATTCGCCCTCGTCATGGGGCTCGTCGTCGTCGTCTTCGTTGCCATCCACGCTGCGCCGCGGGCCGCCGGCCAGACCGGCCCCGGCTGGGTCACGCTGCTCGATGGCAAGAACATGGGCGATTGGGACCGCGTCGGCGAGAGCAACTGGCGGCTCGAGGACGGCGCGGTCGTCGCCGACAAGAAAACGGGCACGGACGGCGCCTACCTGGTCACCAAGACCCCCTACAAGGACTTCATGATCCACGCCGAGTTCTGGGCAAGCGAGGACGCCAACAGCGGCATCTTCATCCGCTGCAGCGATCCCAAGAAGATCGGCGCCAAGACCTGCTACGAGGTGAATGTGTTCGACCAGCGCAAGGACCCGACATACGGCACCGGCGCCATCGTCTATTTCGCCGAAGTGACCCCGATGCCCAAGGCCGGCGGCAAGTGGAATACCTACGAGATCACCGCCAAGGGGAGGCATCTCGTCATCGTGCTGAACGGGCAGAAGACCGTGGACTTGCAGAACGGGATGTTCACCGAGGGGCCGTTCGCGCTGCAACACGGCGCCGGGGTGATCAAATTCCGCAAGGTCGCGGTCAAGCCGCTGTAGGCGGCCGCCTGCCGACGTTTCGGTGCCACTGCCGCGCGGGGGCGTCCGCTCCCGCGCGGTCAGATTTTGACCGCGTTCGCGAACAGCGTGTCACCCCATTCGTAGAGAGGGCGCATGAAATCGGACTGGGTATGGATTGCCCGGCCTTTGCGATCGAGCCATTTGCGCCCGTAGGTGTCGAAGGGGAAATGTCGGATGTAGTAGTCGCAGGTCTCCTCCCAGTGCTCGATCGACAGCGACTTGCCGAAATGCTGGCAGTAGAGTTCGGTCCGCACGCGTTCGATCCCGCTCGGCTCCCGGGCATGCTGTCCCTCGAAGATGACCTGCGGGCGGTTCCGCCACAGCATCAGAATGTCCCTCTCCTCCGGACCGAAAAACCGCCGAAACCCCACCAGTTCCCGGTCGGGTTGATAGGGCGCATGATCCTCGGGCGTCATGTAGGCATCAAAAAGCCGAACCTGCACGCCGTCGCAGTCGCTCGCGCGCGGCCCTTCCAGGAGGCCCCGCAGGTCGCCGGTCACCCGCTCGTCCGCATCGAAGCAGAACATCCAGTCGAACCCGAGCTGCGCACGCGCGATCTGCAGCAAGAGTCCGCGATGTCGCCGTTCGGCAATCCGACGCGCCTCGACGTCCTCCTCCCACGATCCGTTTGACACCACCAGCGCGACGCTCGGATGGTGCCGCAGAATTTCCAGCGTCGAATCGGTACTCGCGTCCTCATAGGCGATGATCGCGTCGACCTGCCTGCCCACGTAGTCCAGGGTGTCGCGCAGAATGAGCGCCTCGTTGCGCAGCCGCGTGATCCCGATCAAAAAGTGCCGGCGACCCAGCAGCCCGACATTGCCCGTAATAATCTGCTCGCAGTCGCGAAGCTGCCAGCCGCTGTTGTCCGGTATGACCACTGTCGTAGCCCTGAATCCCGTATCCGCTAGCGATGATCGTCGACCCGTGCAAGGCGGCAAGAGCCGACGAAGAAGCCACCGGCCGATCGCTGTCTAACATCGCCGTTGGCAGTGCAGCAATATACGGCAGCGCAGCATGAGCTTCCGCGCTGGACTGGCCTCCACTCTCGTGAGATACAAAGACAAATAATATCTAGGGGAGGAGTTGATGCCACGGGAGGCAAATCTCGACCCTGCAGTCGCCGACCTCGTCGATGCCGCGTTCGACAAGTCTTGGCAGTTCGTTAGAACCGATCCCGAACTCGCACATAACGACAAGGACGACTTGCGCACCGGGTTGGCCAAGAACCTGACGCGATTGGCCCAGAACGGCGAGCGGGACTTGTGGCGCCTCGCAAACGGCGCGATCGGTCAATTGCGGCGCGAACGAAGCGCAGCGGCCTAGTGTGACTCGGGACACCAGCGGAAAGGTACCCTTCGCGAGGCTAGGTACGCCGCAAGCTCGGCGATAGCGCCACTTGGTCCGACCAGCTTCCATCGCGGTTCAGGGCGCGCGCGCCCATTCGCTCCGCTTGCCGCCCATCAGGCGTGCGCCGATGGGAATTCGGCACACGGCAGCGGTGGTCGCCCAGCTCAGGACGAGCGAGCAGGTAAACACGATCGCAGCCTTGGCGACGGCGAACAACGGCGCGCCGATCAGGATGTATTGCAGCCAGATCACGAATACGTAGTGGACGAGGTAAATGCCGTAGGCGTGCTCCGAAAGACTGCCGAGTATCGGCCGGCGCGCGGCGGCGAAGCGCAGGAATACCCCGGCCAGGGCGAAGCAGGCGGACGCAGCGGACAGCACGAAGCCAAGGTCGGCGACCGGTTGCAGCCCCGCCGGGGCTGCCTCCGTTGCATTCACGATCAGCGCGGTCGGAATGATCCACAGCAGGAAGGCCGCGGCCGCGCCAACGAGCCAAAATGGCCAGCGCCGCGCCAGCATTCCATCCTGCCCGAGCAGACCGCGCTCGAGTCCATACGTCCCGACACCGAGGCCGGCGAAGAAGTAGACGACGTATTGCGGCGCCAAGCTCGGCTGAAAGGCGAACGGGCCGAATTGCAGCCATTGCCAGGGCTCAAAAACCGCGGACAGGGGGATATAGGCCAGAGCGGAGATGCTCACCAAGGCGATGAAGAACCGCTCCGGATGAGCGCCGGCCCCGGCCGACAGCCGCCCCAAAAACTCACCCGAGCGCGGGATCAACCCATGGAGTCCGGCGGCCGCCATGTTGAGCGCCAGCAGCAGCCACAGGAACCACATCGGTCCGCTCGGCCAGAACGGCAACGCCATCCAGTGCGTCCAGAATGCCGACCAGCTCTGATCAACCGCGGTGACGCGATATACGGGATAGTAGGCCAGCGGCATCAGCAGATACAGCCCGACGACGAACGGCACACCGAGGCGTAGGAAGCGGTCGTAAAGAAAACTCTTGCCGCCCTTGCGAAGCAGACTGGACCAAACGAATAGCCCGGACAGAAAGAACATCAACTGCATCAGGTGAATGTATTCGAAGGCACAGAACAGATCGAAACCGAACCAGCGATCGCTGTCGATGATCGGGTTCGCCCTCCAACTATAGGGCGGGCTGTCGAAAGGCGGCGCCGAGGCGGGTTGCGAGCCCAGATAAGCGATGAAGGAATGGAACGCCACCACCATCAGGATGGTGAAGCCGCGCAAGTTGCCGAGGGCAAGGCTGGATTTGGACATACTGCTGCGAACCGCCTGTGCAATTTCCCACGATGGCAAAATAGAATGCAAGCAGTGCCACGGGTCGAGTAGACCGAAGTCCTGCTGCATTTGCGAGAAGTGCTATGGTTCCCTCTTCCGCCGTCCCGCCGAAGCAGGCACGCCGGCCGTCCGGCGGACCATCTCGATTCGAGCGCGAGACGAGCCGAGGACTTTATCGCGGCATTCACACTCTCGCTCAACCCCGGGCGTCGGCAGGCGCCGGTGGTCGGCTGACGAGCAGGCGACGCGGCGATGAGTCTGCGAGCTGAGCTCCTGCGTTTGGCCTTGCGCGCCGTGAAGAAGCGCCACTGCCGGAAGGGCGCGAAGCGATCGAGCGAATCGGGGCTTTCTTGCAGCGCGCGATCTGACCGACGAGGCGATTGCGGCGCCGCACGTGGCAGGCATGCCAGGAAAGCGCCGCCGGTCTTGGCAGCCGGGGCGAGAATGCGCATTGTACGAAGACCGGCCCTCCCGGAGGATGTCGGTTCGCCGAATGACCAACCGCCGCCAAGCTTCGGAGTGCCCCCATGATCAATGTCAAGCGGATCAGTCACGCGACGTTCGAGACGCCGGATCTCGATCGGCAGATCGCCTATTTCACCGAGATCGCCGGCCTTGCGCTGGCGGAGCGGGAGAACGGACGCGCCTTCCTCGCGACCAAGCTCGGCGACCTCGCGGTCGAGCTCGAAAAGGGCGACAGCCCCCGCTGCGCGCGGCTGGCGTTCCAGGTCGCGCCGGAAACCGAGCTCGACGAGATCCGCCGGGGTATCGAGGCCGAAGGCCTGCGCTGCCAGACGCGCAACGATCCGACGCCCGGCATCCCCAGGATGCTGGCGTTCGAGGATCCCAAGGGCACGGTCTGCGAGGTGTTCGCCGCCCAGACGCCGATCGGCAAAAACCGGCAGGTCGCCGGCATCGGCCCGATGAAATTGGGCCACCTTGCGTTCGTGGTGCCGGAACCGAAGCAATATGCCGACTTCTACAGTCGCGTGCTCGGATTTCGTGTCTCCGACTGGATCCAGGACTGGTTCGTCTTCATGCGCTGCGGCCCGGATCATCACACCGTGAATTTCGTGCGCGGAAAACGCACCCAGATGCACCACATCGCCTTCGAGCTGAAGGACTGGGCGCACGTCCAGGCCGCCTGCGACTTCCTCGGCGGCCAGAACATCCCGATCATCTGGGGGCCGGGCCGGCACGGGCCGGGCCACAACATCTATACCTATCACCGCAATCCCGACGACCAGATCGTCGAAATGTTCACCGAGCTCGACAAGATGCTGGACGAGTCGCTGGGCTATTTCGACCCGCGGCCGTGGCATCGCGACCGGCCGCAGACGCCGAAGGTGTGGACATTTCCGACCGACATCTGGGGCCCGCCGCCGACCGCAGACTACCTGCGGCAGCGGGAGTAGGCGCTGCGACATGATGCGGGATGGCCGCGCGGCCCGTGGCGGGCCGATCGTGCTCGGCGTACCGAAGAGGATCCAATGAGCAGAAAAGTCTTCAGCGTGCTCGTCGTGCTGGCCGCGCTCACCGGTGCAGCGGCGGCGCAGGACTACCCCAATCACCCGGTCAAGTTCATGCACGGCTTCCCGCCAGGCGGGAACGTCGACATCATTGCGAGGCTGCTGGGCAACGAGATGTCGAAAGGGCTGGGCCAATCGATCATCGTCGAGGCCAAGCCCGGCGTCGCCGGCAGCCTCGCCGCCGAGGCCGTGGCGCGCAGCGACCCTGACGGCTACACGCTGCTGGTCGTTCCGAGCGCGCATCCGGCGCACGGCGCACTGTCCCGCAACGTCAACTACAAAGTCGTCGACGACTTCGAATGGATTTCGGTTGCGAGCTTCTATCCGTTCCTCATTTGCGTGCGCAAGGACTCGCGCTTCCAGACTCTCACGGACTTGATCGACGCGGCACGCAAAGATCCCGGGGCCCTGAAATACGGCTCCGCCGGCGTCGGCTCGATCCTGCACACCACGGTCGAGCTCATGGCCAACGAGACCAAGACCAAGTTCCTGCACATTCCCTACCGCGGCGAGGCGCCGGCCATCACTGCCCTTCTGCAGGGCGACATCGATTTCATCGCGGCGACATCGGGACCGATCAGCGCGCGCGTCCGCTCGGGCGAATTCCGTGCGCTCGCCGTCACCGCCAAGACCCGCTGGCGCGATTTCCCCGAGGTGCCGACGGTTGCGGAGCAGGGTCTCCCCGGATTCGAAGTCATCTCCTGGACCGGGCTCGCCGGCCCGGCGAAACTGCCCAAGCCCATCGTCGACAAGCTCAACGCCGAGCTGCGTCGTGCCATTGCCGTTCCCGAGGTGAAGGGCAAGCTCGAGAGCATGGGCGGCGACCCGCGCGCCACGACACCGGCCGAGATGCGCGCGCTGGTGGCGAGCCAGCTGGCGACCTGGACCAGGCTCGCCAAAGAGGCCAACATCTCGATCAATTAGAGAAACGTCGCGTCTCGGCGAGGCCTCGCCCACGCATCCCGCTCCGGCTGCGGCCATTGTAAACAACAATGCCGGGAGCCGAGAGCCGGGCGCGATCGTCCGCGCGCTCGACCGGGAACCGAGCGCGTTGCCGCCGGCGCGATTGCCCGCGCCACCATCTCAAACAGCTCAAGCTTCTTCGTTCCCGCGGCGCGTTGCAGCGCCCGGGTTCTTGCTTTCCTCTTTCCATCCGACCCCGATCGAGGGGCGGGCGGAGCGCCGAAAAGGCGCACTATTTCGTTTGTCGCGCTGTCGGGCGCGACGGCCACGCCTGGCGCGGCGCGGCGCGCCGCTTTTGCTCTGAAACTCATAACCGATGGCATTGTCGCACGGCGGCGCGGCGTTGGCAGGAACGCTGCTCGGGCTCGCATAGACGAAGGTGTTCTTCATTCCCGCCGGACCGAATATTTCGTCGCGCAGGACGTCGGCAAAGGGCCTCTTGGCGGCCCGTTCGACGACCAGCGCCAGCAGCATGTAGTTGGTGTTGTTGTATTCGTACTTTTGCCCGATCGGAAAATCGAGCCGCGCCTTGCCGAGCGCCGGAAGGTAGTCGGAATTGACCCAATATGACCTGTTGCTCTTGGGTACGGAAGCGAGCTCAAGATAGTCGGTAAGGCCCGAAATGTGCTGGAGCATGTCGCGCAGGCGCAGAGGCCCGTTCGGGTATGGCGGAAGCTCCGGGATGTATTTGCGTACGTCGTCGTCGATGGACAGCAGACCGCGGTCCTGAAGAATCAGGATTGCGGTCGATGTGAACGTCTTCGACACCGACGCGAGGTCAAACCGCGTGCAGGACGTAATCACCTCTTTGCTTGCGAGGTCGGCCAACCCGTAGCCCTCCATCAGCAGCACACGATCCGGCTTCAACGCCACGACGGCGATGCCGGGCTCGGTGGGCCGGATGCCACTCTGGCGCACCAGCTTGGCGACGGCCGCCGTCAGCGCGCGATTGGCGGGGTGGGCATCCCCCTGCGCATGGGCGGACTGGGGCAGCGCGATACAGGCGGACGTGACCACCGCAGCGATCGCCCACCTGCGATTCGCTTGCGCGCCGAAAATGAGCTCACGCGATGGCATCACCCTGCGTTCCTCCAATGTGCGGGTCCGTTCCGAGGGGCTCCAATTTTTCAGGCCGCTAGAAAAAGATGAAGAGGACCGCGAAGAGGATGATCATCCACGCGAGCGGAACGGCGGACGCGACCAGGGCCGCGCGGGGCCATCGCAGCCACAGGAACAGCCAGGGCAGGAGCACGCAAAACACAGCGACGACGGGAAAGACCCAGAGGCTCCAGAATATCGCCCACAGCAGCTTCCCGTCGCCGCCGCTGTCGAACATCATCGGCGACATCACGGCCATCGACACGCCGAAGCAAGTCAACGCGATATTGACGATGGTCAGCACGCCGAGCGCAATCTTCATGAAACAAACCCTCCGGCGAGAAGATCCGTCTGCCGAGGCAGGTTGCCATGGTCGGCGGCCGGCAGCGACGCTTGAAACGGCGGCGGATCTTTCGCTGATAGCGCGATGGAATGGAATCCTCGACACGCAAGACTGAACTAAAGCGGGTCCCGGTGAAGTGGACGCAAAAGGTGCCATTCGATCGGTGATCTCCCCTCCCCCCTTGTGGGGAGGGGTTGGGGGTGGGGGTCCTGCGACTGAGGCACCTGCGTTGCCAAACGCACCATCCCCCTCCCCAGCCCTCCCCCACAAGGGGGGAGGGAGCATACCGAGTCTGCGGCTCGGACTGATCCCATTTCAACGAGACGTGCACTATCCTCCAGTAATTTCCTCGGCGACCGAGAAGCGCGCAAGCAGCGCGGTGCTTTGCCGCCGGCTCGAATCGGTCGAAGGTGATACAGCGCCGCTGCCGACCGTACCTCGGACCGGTTGAGTCTCGTGCACAAAAGGCTCATTCTGCCGACGTCGAATCCGCCAAACTAGTCCACAGCGAGCCGGAACCGTCATGACCGTCGCACGCTTTCCTTCGCTCGCCCACTGGGGCGCCTTCACGGCGCTGGTCGAGAACGGCCGCGTGGTCGGCTGCGAGCCGTTCGCGCGCGATCCGGCGCCGTCCGACATGCTCGACGCCATCCCGGCGATGGTGCACTCGCCGTTGCGCGTCGCGCGACCGGCAATTCGCGACGGCTGGCGAGAGGGCAAGGAGCGCACGGGCAGCGACCGCTTCCACGAAGTGTCCTGGGATGAAGCGCTCGAGGCGGTGGCGGAGGAGCTTGCGCGCGTGCGCAAAGAGTTCGGCAACACCGCGATCCTCGGCGGCTCCTACGGCTGGTCTTCGGCGGGCCGCGTGCACCATGCCCGCAGCCTGCTGCGACGGTTCCTGTTTCTCGGCGGCGGCTGCGTCGACCAGGTCGGCAATTACAGTTTCGGGGCGGCGCAATACATCCTCCCGCGCGTGATCGGCAGCTTCCAGCCGGTCGTGGGCGACATCACGGACTGGTCGTCGATCGTCAAGCACACGCGCCTCATCCTCGCCTTCGGCGGCCTCGCCACCAGGAACGGCCAAGTGACCTCGGGCGGCGCCGGCGCACACAGCATGGAGACGTGGCTGCGCCGCGCCAAGGACGCCGGCATCGCATTCGTTTCCATCAGCCCGCTCAATTCCGACGCGCCGGCGTTTCTCGGCGCGAAGTGGATCCCGATCCGGCCGAATACCGATACCGCGCTCATGCTGGCTATGGCGCATACGCTGGTCGACGAGGAGCGCTATGATGCGCAGTTCGTCGCAAGCCATTGCGCGGGCTTCGAACGTTTCCGCCGTTATCTCCTCGGCCTCGACGACGGCGTGGCGAAGGATGCGCAATGGGCCGAGGCGATCACCGGCGTCGCCGCCGCGACCATACGCGAGCTCGCGCGGCGCGCCGCCGCGACGCGCTGCATGATCACCTGCGCCTGGTCGCTGCAGCGCGCGCATCACGGC
>JBAUOM010000340.1:0-7904 GCA_049579765.1 Xanthobacteraceae bacterium | reverse complement strand
GCCGGTGGTCGTTTATCATGCGCGCAAGAATCGCGCGGTTTTTTTTGAAGCTTTTTTGAAGATTTCCGCCATTGAATTGACCTATTATCAAAAAACATCGCCCTTCACGGGTGAGGGGAACATGGTTAGCAAATATTTCGGCACCGACGGCATCCGCGGCCGCGCCAACGGCACGATCACGCCCGAATTGGTGCTCAAGGTCGGCCAAGCATCAGGACTGATCTTTCGCCGCGGCGACCACCGCCACCGCGTGCTCATCGGCAAGGATACCCGGCTGTCCGGCTACATGATCGAAACCGCGCTGGTCGCGGGCTTCACCTCTGTCGGCATGGACGTGCTGCTCACCGGCCCGATCCCGACCCCGGCGGTGGGAATGCTCACGCGCTCCATGCGCGCCGACCTCGGTGTGATGATTTCGGCCTCGCACAATCCGTTCGACGATAACGGCATCAAGCTCTTTGGTCCCGACGGCTTCAAGCTCAGCGACGACGTCGAACGCCAGATCGAGGCGCTGATCGATTCCGACCTCGTCACGAAGCTGGCGAAGGGCGCGGATCTCGGTCGCGCCAAGCGCATCGACGGCGTGCAGGACCGCTATATCGAGTTCGCCAAGCGCACCTTGCCGAGAGATCTCTCGCTTGGCGGGCTGCGCATCGTCGTCGATTGTGCGCATGGCGCCGGCTACCGCGTGACGCCGGAGGCGCTTCGGGAGCTCGATGCCGAGGTCATTTCGATGGGTGTCGAGCCCGACGGTTTCAATATCAACCGCGAGTGCGGTTCGACCGAGCCCGCCGCCCTCTGTCAGAAGGTGAAGGAGATGCGCGCCGATATCGGCATCGCGTTGGACGGCGATGCCGATCGCGTCATCATTGCCGACGAGCGTGGACGCATCGTCGATGGCGACCAGCTCTTGGCGGTGATCGCCGAGAGCTGGCAGGCGGATGGCCGCCTCGCCAAGCCCGGCATCGTCGCGACCGTGATGTCCAATCTCGGCCTCGAACGCTATCTCGGTAGTCTGGGGATTTCGCTCGTGCGCACTCCGGTCGGCGACCGCTACGTGCTCGAGCACATGCGCAAGCACGGTTACAATGTCGGCGGCGAGCCGTCGGGCCACATCATCCTCTCCGACTATACCACGACGGGCGACGGCCTGCTGGCCGCGCTGCAGGTGCTCGCGGTCGTGAAAAAGCAGGGCCAACCGGTGTCCAAGGTCTGCCACCGCTTCGATCCGCTGCCGCAAGTTCTCAAGAACGTGCGTTACCGAAGCGGCAGGCCGCTCGAGAACGCCAAGGTGCGCAGCGCCATCAGGGACGCGGAGGCTCGTCTCGACGGCCACGGCCGGCTGATCGTGCGCTCGTCGGGCACCGAGCCGGTGATCCGCGTCATGGGCGAAGGGGACGATAGGATTCTGGTCGAGGCGGTCGTGGACGGCATCGTCGACGCGCTCACTGACGCGGCCTGAAAACGACCCCGCGCCGCTCCGCGGTTTCTCGCTATCCCATTGCCCAGGCTCGCGAAAAGCTGAGCCTTCGACCCGGCGTCAACGTGCTTTTCCGACGCAGATTGGAATACCTGTAAAATCGACGTTTTGCTTTTGCCCCGACGCTCGGGCTCATGTATCGATGGTTGCATAATGGACTAAATGGCTGGGAACGCCGGGTTTCCATGATCGTGTGCTCCTGCAATGTGCTGACCGACCACGACGTGCGGACAGCGCTCACCGCTGCGCAAACGCCGCGCAGCACCGGCCAGGTTTACGGCTGCCTCGGCTGCAGCCCTCAATGCGGGCGTTGCGCGCGGACCATCCGCCGGATCATGGACGAGGCAATCGCCGGAGCCTGCGGCACCGGCTGCACCTGCTGCCCAAGCGGTCAGCACCGCGCCTAAGCCAGAATCGCGCGCAGATCCGGATTCGATAACTGCCGTTGCGGCGGCGGGGGTGACGGGCGTCGCCCTTGCCGCCCCCGGCGTTTTGCGCAAGATTGGATCGATTACAAACTGCGGTGGGTGATCGCGGCAGAACTCGACCTAAGGATGCGCACATGCAAGGCGACGCACGAGTCATCGAATACCTCAACCGCGGCCTGCGGCACGAGCTTACCGCCATCAACCAGTACTGGCTGCATTACCGGCTGCTCGAGAACTGGGGCTATCGGGTGTTGGCGAAGAAATGGCGCAAGGAATCGATCGAGGAGATGGAGCACGGCGACAAGCTCGTCGAGCGTATCATCTTCCTCGACGGCTTTCCCAACATGCAGGTGCTCGATCCGCTCCACATCGGTCAGAACGTGCGGGAAGTGCTCGACTGCGATCTCGCGCTCGAGATGGCCGCGCGCGCTCTCTATCAGGAGGCCGCGACCCATTGCCATGCGGTCAAGGACTACGTCAGCCGCGACCTGTTCGAGAAGCTCATGCACGACGAGGAAGAGCACATCGATTTTCTGGAGACGCAGCTCGATCTCGTCGCCAAGCTCGGCCTCGAACTCTACGCCCAGCACCATATCGGCAAGCTCGACGACGATCACGACGATTGACGCCGACGCGTAGGCCCGTCGCAAACGGTGCGATGAGCCGGCGCGACCCGCTCGACGTCGCGACGTGCCAGCGCTGCGACTACCCGCAAACCATGAGTTCTCGTGCGAGTCCGCTTGACGGGACCTCGCTCCTTCCTTATGTCCCGCCGCGGGACACCCCTCCCCACCGAGGGGCGCCTATCTGGAAGGGTAGATCATGACCGATGCAATGCCCAACGTGCGGCCGGCCGTTCCGCACTTCTCGTCCGGCCCCTGCGCCAAGCGTCCCGGCTGGAGCCTCTCAACCCTCACCGACGCCGTGCTCGGACGCTCGCACCGATCCAAGATCGGCAAGGCGAAGCTCAAACGCGCGATCGATCTCACCCGCGAAGTGCTCGAGGTTCCCCCCGATTACCGCATCGGCATCGTTCCCGCTTCCGATACGGGCGCGGTCGAGATGGCGCTGTGGTCGCTGCTCGGGCCGCGGCCGGTCACCATGCTTGCTTGGGAATCCTTCGGCGAAGGCTGGGTGAACGACGTCGTCAAGGAGCTCAAGCTCGAAAACGTAGGTCTGCTCCAGGCCGGCTACGGCGAGCTGCCCGATCTCGCCAAGGTGGACGCGGCCTCGGACGTGGTCTTCACCTGGAACGGCACGACCTCGGGCGTGCGCGTGCCGAACGGCGACTGGATCGCCGCGGATCGCACGGGTCTCACCATCTGCGATGCTACCTCGGCTTGCTTCGCCCAAGCGCTGGATTGGCCGAAGCTCGACGTCGTCACCTTCTCCTGGCAGAAGGCGCTGGGCGGCGAGGCGGCACACGGAATGCTGATCCTGTCGCCGCGCGCGGTCGCGCGCCTCGAAAGCTACACGCCGCCTTGGCCGCTGCCGAAAATCTTCCGTTTGACCAAAGGCAGCAAGCTCAACCAGGGCATTTTCGAGGGCGAGACCATCAACACGCCCTCGATGCTGTGCGTGGAGGACTATCTCGATGCGCTCGCTTGGGCGAAATCGATCGGCGGGCTCGCGGCGTTGCGCGCGCGGGCGGATGCCAATGCGAAGGCGATCGCCGACTGGGTCGCGGTCACGCCGTGGATCGATTTCCTCGCCCGAGATCCGGCGATCCGCTCCAACACCTCGGTCTGCCTGAAGATCGTAGATCCGGCCGTGGGTAAGCTCCCCGCCGAGGCGCAGGCGGCTTTCGTCAAGAGCATCGCCGCGGCGCTGGAAAAGGAGGGCGTCGCCTACGACATCGACGCCTATCGAGACGCGCCGCCCGGGTTGCGCATCTGGTGCGGCTCGACGGTGGAGCGCGCCGATGTCGAGACGCTCACCGCCTGGCTCGACTGGGCGTTCGCAAAAAGCAAGGACGCGTTGCGCAAGGCGGCGTGAGCTCGTCGGTCGTTCCCGCGCCGGCGGGAACCCATCAACCTCGCGAAGAGATTTTGCCACGGAGGTGTCCATGGGTCCCCGCTTTCGCGGGGACGACACCGAAGTCTTAAGGATAGGATTTCCGTCATGTCCCCCAAGGTTCTCATATCAGACGCGCTCTCTCCCGCCGCCGTGCAGATCTTCAAGGATCACGGCGTCGAGGTCGACTTCCAGCCCAAGCTCGGCGGCGACAAGGAGAAGCTCGCCGAGCTGATTGGGGATTTCGACGGCCTTGCCATCCGCTCGGCCACGAAGGTCACGCCGAAGGTCCTGGAGAGGGCGAAGAAGCTCAGGGTCATCGGGCGCGCCGGGATCGGCGTCGACAACGTCGACATCCCCGCGGCGACCGGCCAGGGAATCATCGTGATGAACACGCCGTTCGGCAATTCGATCACCACAGCCGAGCATGCGATCACGCTGATGCTGGCGCTGGCGCGTCAAATTCCGCAGGCCGACGCCTCCACGCAGGCCGGCAAGTGGGAGAAGAACCGCTTCATGGGCGTCGAGATCACCAGCAAGACGCTCGGCATCATCGGTTGCGGCAATATCGGCTCGATCGTGGCCAATCGCGCACTCGGGTTGAAGATGAAGGTGATCGCCTACGATCCCTTCCTTTCGCCCGAGCGGGCGTTGGAGCTGGGCGTGGAAAAGGTCGATCTGTCTGAGCTGATCCGGCGCGCCGACTTCGTCACGCTGCACACGCCGCTCACGGAAAAGACCAAGAACATCGTCGACGCCAAGGCGCTCGCGGCCATGAAGAAGGGCGTGCGTGTCATCAATTGCGCCCGCGGCGGACTGGTTGACGAGGAGGCCCTACGCGCCGCACTCGATAGCGGCCACGTCGCCGGCGCCGCCTTCGACGTCTTCACCGAGGAGCCGGCAACCAAGAACCCGTTGTTCCGCCATCCCAACGTGGTGTGCACTCCCCACCTCGGGGCTGCCACCACCGAAGCGCAGGAAAACGTCGCGCTGCAGATCGCCGAGCAGATGTCGGACTATCTGTTGCGCGGAGCAATCTCGAATGCCGTCAACTTCCCCTCGATCACCGCCGAGGAGGCGCCGCGGCTGCGCCCCTTCATTGATCTGGCGGAAAAGCTCGGCTCCTTCGCCGGCCAACTCACCGAGACCGGCATCGTCAAGGTGCAGTTGTCCTATGAGGGCGGCGTCGCCGGCATGAACACCAAGGCGCTGACCTCGGCCGCGATCGCCGGCCTGCTGCGGCCCATGCTGCAGGAGATCAATGTTGTGTCCGCACCGATCGTCGCCAAGGACCGCGGCATCGTCGTTGAGGAGACGACGCGCGCCGCGGCGGGAGACTACGAGAGCCTGATCACCGTGACGGTGGTCACCGAGCGACAGACACGCGGCGTATCCGGCACGGTGTTCGCCGACGGACGCCCGCGCATTGTCAACATCAAGGGCATCCGCATGGACGCTGGGTTTGGCCACTCCATGATCTACATCACCAATCTGGACAAGCCAGGCTTCATCGGCCGCTTTTCATCGACGCTCGGCGACGCCGGCATCAACATCGCGACCTTTCATGTCGGCCGTGATGCACCGGGCGGGAATGCCGTTGCACTGATTGAGATCGATGGCGAATTGCCGCCACATGTGCTCGCGGCGGTACGCGCACTGCCGCAGGTGCAGCAGGCGCGGCCGCTGAAGTTCTGAGCCTGCCTGGCGGCGCTAGCCGCTCTGCGCGCTCAGCTGATGAATGCCGTCTCCAATCGACGCGTTCGACGCCCGTATCTTCGCCGCCTCGGCCGCCGCAACCTCCAGGAGATAGGCCAGGTCGTCCAGCTCGACCTTGCGGCACATCCTGCAAAGTTCTCGCGTCAACGTGGCGGCGTAGTGGGCGACTTGTGTCCGGTTTTCCATGACTTCCCTCCGAGCTCAATGACATCGGAAGGATGGAAGCGAACATCCGGCGCGGATGTGAACTAGCTTACACACCGAGTGGATTCTTCGGCGACCGAACCGGCAGAGGCGAAGATCGTAGCCCCACCGCCCCGCTGATGCCGACGGCATTCGGTAGCGGTGACGCCGCCACAGGAGCGTGCGCCGCCCCGATCTTGCCGCGAGATTGCCTTGGAGAGAGCGGAATCATCCGGTGTGGTTAGCGTGGCGCGACGGCAAGGGGTAAATAAGGCCCGCAAAATCAGGTGGTTGGTCGTGGACGGGGCAATCCGTCCCGGCCGCGCTGGCTTGCCTGTACGGGATCGATCCCTTATCCCATAGAGGCTCCGAATGCCGGACAAGCCTTTGTTGCTTCGAGGCTATCCCGGGTGTCGGCGACGCGGAGGAAAGGCGCCGCATGGCCAATGTGGTCGTGGTTGGTTCCCAGTGGGGGGACGAGGGAAAGGGGAAAATCGTCGACTGGCTGTCCGAGCAAGCCGACATCGTTGTTCGCTTCCAGGGTGGACATAATGCGGGACATACGCTCGTCATCGACGGGACTACCTACAAGCTGTCCCTCCTGCCGTCGGGGGTGGTGCGGCCGGGTAAGCTGTCCGTGATCGGGAACGGCGTCGTGATCGATCCGGCTGCGCTCCTTGAGGAAATCGATCGACTCAAGGGGCAGGGGGTCGATGTTACGCCGCAGAACCTGCGCATCGCCGAAAATGCGACGCTGATCCTGCCGCTGCACCAGGAACTCGACACGATCCGCGAGTCCTCGAACATCCTGACCCGCGTCGGTACCACCCGGCGCGGGATTGGCCCCGCCTACGAGGACAAAGTGGGGCGGCGCGCCATCCGGGTCATGGATCTTGCCGACCCGCTGTCGCTCGGGCGTAAGATCGAGCGGCTATTGGCACATCACAATGCCTTGCGGCGCGGGCTCGGACTCGAGGAGGTCGGCGTCGAAACGGTGCAGCGGCAGCTCGAGAGCGTCGCGCCGCGGGTATTGCCCTATATCGATTCCGTGTGGTCGCTGCTCGACCAGAAGCGGCGAGAGGGCAGGCGGATTCTGTTCGAGGGCGCGCAGGGTGCGCTGCTCGATGTTGACCACGGCACATATCCGTTCGTGACCTCATCCAACACCGTGGCCGCGCAGGCAGCGACCGGTTCGGGCCTCGGGCCCTCGGCCATCGGTTACGTGCTCGGCATCTGCAAGGCTTATACGACCCGCGTAGGGGAGGGGCCGTTCCCAACCGAGCAGGCGAATGAAATTGGCCGCCTCATCGGCGGGCGCGGACGCGAATTCGGCACCGTGACAGGCCGGCCGCGGCGGTGCGGCTGGTTCGATGCCGTGCTCGTGCGTCAAACCGTCCGCACCAGCGGGATCAACGGCCTGGCGCTGACCAAGCTCGACGTCCTGGACGGGTTGACCGAGCTCAAGGTTTGTGTGGCATACCGTCTCGACGGGCGCGAGATCGACTATCTGCCGGCGAGCGAGCACGCCCAGGCGCAGGTCGAGCCGGTCTACGAAACGGTCGAGGGCTGGCACGCAGAGACCGCGCGGGCGCGTTCATGGGCGGAACTGCCGGCGCAGGCGATCAAATACGTGCGCCGCGTCGAGGAGTTGGTGGGCTGCCCGGTCGCCGTTCTGTCCACCAGCCCCGAGCGCGAGGACACCATCCTGATGCACAACCCGTTCGAGAACTGAACCTAAGCGGAATTTCGCACCCGCAACGAGCAAGCCGACGCCAATGGCCGATTATTACCCGCTCATCTCCCGTGCCGTTGCCGCTCTCGACAAGAACAGCGGCGAGAACCGCCGCGCCATCTATGAACGGGCGCGCGCGGCCCTGCTGGCGCAACTGCGCGGAGTGACGCCGCCGCTCAGCGAGTCCGACATCACCCGCGAACGCCTGGCGCTCGAGGAATCAATCCGCAAGGTGGAGGCTGAGTCCGCGCGCCAATTCGTGGAGGCGTCGCGCCAGGCACGGGCGCCCAGCATGCGCTCAGCTGAGCTCCGTCAGCGCGACGAACTGCCCAAGGCCCGTGCCGCCGAGCCC
>JBAUOM010000339.1:0-4637 GCA_049579765.1 Xanthobacteraceae bacterium | reverse complement strand
ATCTGGATCAGCATCCCGCGATGCCTGATCTGCTCGTCGGCGAAGACCTCCGGAATGGTGTTGATCGGGCCGCACGGCACGCCCGCGCGCGCGCAGGCGTGCACCCAATGGTCGCGGTCGCGCACCGCCAGGACTTCGGCGATGAGCGGGGTGAGCACCGCGCTGTTGCGCACGCGTCCGGCATTGGTCTTGAAGCGCTCGTCCGCGGCCAGGTCCGGCCGCTCCAATACGTCGCAAAAGCGGGCGAACTGCTCGTCGTTGCCGACGGCGAGCGCGAGATGGCCGTCGCGCGCCGCAAACACGTCCTGCGGCTGGATGTTGGGGTGCGCGTTGCCGGTGCGCCGCGGAGGGCGGCCCGAGATCAGGTAGTTCATGGCCTGGTTGGCGAGGAACGAGACGCCGACATCGAGCATGCCGATGTCGACATGCTCGCCTTGTCCGCTGCGCTCGCGCCGTGCCAGCGCAGCGAGCACGGCGACGGCTGCATACATGCCGGTCATGATGTCGACGATGGGCACCCCGACCTTCTGCGGGCCTGCGCCGGGCTTGCCGTCGGCCTCGCCGGTGACGCTCATCAAGCCGCTCATGCCCTGGATCATGAAATCATAGGCGGCCTGGTCGCGTCGCGGTCCATCCTGGCCGAAGCCGGTGATCGAGCAATAGATGAGGCCGGGATTGACCGCGCCGAGGTCGTCGTAGCCGAGGCCGAACTTCGCGAGGGTGCCGGCTTTGAAGTTCTCCAGCACGATGTCGGCGCGGGCGGAAAGCGCGCGCACGATGCGCTGGCCTTCGGCCTCCGCGAGATCGATGGCGATCGAGCGCTTGCCGCGGTTGACCGCGAGAAAATAGCCGGCGTCGCGGGTGTCGCGGCCGGATTTGTCCTTGAGGAACGGTGGTCCCCAGCCGCGAGTGTCGTCGCCGGCGCCTGGCCGTTCCACCTTCACCACGTCGGCGCCGAGATCGGCCAGGATCTGGCCGGCCCAGGGGCCCGCCATGATGCGGCTCAAGTCGAGCACGCGGACGTGCGACAACGGCCCCGCCATGTCAGCGCCCGCCCCTGCGATGTTCAACTGTCATCGACCGGCTCGGTGGCGCGCACCGAAGCGCGCGTGCAGAAGTCGCGGAGCCATCCGGCGATGCGGGGATGGTCCGTCCGCCAGTCCTCGTGGGCAAAGCGAAAGTCGAGGTAGGACAGCGCGCAACCGATCGCGATATGGCCGATGTCGAAGGGCGAGGCGGCGAGGTCGCCGGCTTCTTTCTCGAGCGCCGCGAGCACGGCCTGCCGCTTGGCGGTGTAGGCCGACAGGTGCACGTCCGAAGGATGCGCCCGCTCGCGCTCGTTGCGCAGGAGCAGGAGGAAATCGAGGCAACCGTCGCCGAGCGCCTGGCGGCGCAGCGCGATCATCCGCGCCCTGCCGTCCGCCGGGATCAGCTTCGGCCCCTGGTGCAGACCGTCGAGATATTCGCAAATAACCGGCGAATCGTAGAGCACGGTGCCGTCGTCGAGCACGAGGGTGGGGATTTTCGAGAGCGGGTTGTCCTGCATCAATCCCGGATGCGGCCGGGTTGTCGCCGCCACGGTGCGCACGCAGGTGATGCGCTCGACGAGCCCGAGCTCGTGCGCCGCGATCATCACCTTGCGCACGAACGGCGAGCGGGGCGACCAATGCAGCTTCATCAAAAGTCCTGTGGGCACGCGCCCGCGGATGGCGCTTCGACGATCTTCCGGCTACCATCCCGAACCGTCGCTGTCGAGCAGGTCGGCGAGCGCGGCGGCATTGGCAAAGGGCGGTGCGCAATTGGGTTGTCATGCCCGCGAAGGCGGGCGTCCGGTAGACGGCTGATGCTGACGCGACGAGCACCGACGTCTTGCTGGTCTCTGGCATACCGTATCACCCGCTTTCGCGGGTGCTGACGGCCGCAGCTATCGGAAGGGGATGACATTCGATGGACTATGATCCGCGCAGCGAGCCGCACGGTCTCGCTCATGACCCCGGGACCTGTCTGGTCGTGCCGCGCCCGATCGGGTGGATCACGACCATCAGCCCGGCGGGCGTCGTCAATCTCGCGCCTTACAGCTTCTTCAACATCATCTCGACGCGGCCGCCGTTCGTGTTGTTCTCCTCGAGCACGCGCAAGCATTCCCAGCGCAACGCCGAGCTCTCCGGCGAGTTCGTGTTCAACCTGGCGACCTGGGACCTGCGCGCCGAGATGAATGTCACCGGCAGCGACCACCCCGAGGACATCAGCGAGGCGGAGCTCGCCGGCCTCGAAATGGTGCCGTCGCGGGTAGTGAAGCCGCCGCGGGTCGCGCGCTCCCCGATCGCGCTCGAGTGCATCTACAACAAGACGATCGAGCTCGTGCAGTCGAGCGGCAAGCGCACGATCAATTCTCTAGTCATCGGCGAAGTGGTCAACGTGCATATCGACGATGCCGTGATCGTCGACGGCAATATCGACATGGTGCGCATCCGCCCGATCGCCCGCCTGGGCTACATGGACTACACCTCGGTGGACAACATCTTCACCATGCACCGGGTGCCGGTGAAGCAGCGCGAGCCGGCCGGGTAACAGTTTGGGTTCCGCAGGACACGCCATGGATCTCGAGCAGTTCCGCCTCGACGTCGCCGAGGGCATCGCCACCGTCACCTTCGACCGCCCGCCGGTGAACGCGCAGAACCGCCGTACCCGCGAGGAGCTGATCCGCGTCTTCGACGCGATCAGCGACCGCGACGATATCCGTGTCGCCATCCTGACCGGCGCCGGCAATACCTTTTCCGCCGGCGCCGATCTCAAGGAGAGGGTCGACCTGGTGCACGAGCCGGGTGACTACGCGCGGCACAACCGCCTGGTGCGCGAGTTCTTCTATGCGGTGACGGACTGCAGCAAGCCGGTCATCGCCGCCGTGAACGGACCCGCGATCGGCGCGGGATTCGTGCTGATGCTCGCCTGCGACATCATGCTCGCCTCCGACAACGCCTATGTCTCCATGCCGGAGATCAATGTCGGGCTCGCCGGCGGGGCGCGCTTCCTGATGGAGCATGTCGGGCGTTCGCGCGCGCGGCTGATGTATTTCACCGGCCGCCGCGTCCCGGCGGCCGAGCTCTACCGGCTGGGCGTCATCGAGGCCTGTCCGCCACGCGAGGCGTTGATGGAGGCGGCGCTCGACATCGCGCACGACATCGCCGCCAAGAGCCCGCTCGCCATCCGCCACGTCAAGCGCGCGCTCAACACGATCGAGGAACTGCCGGTGCGCGACGCCTACCGCTTCGAGCAGAGCGTGACGGTCGAGCTCTCGCACACCGAGGATGCGCGCGAGGCGCAGCGCGCCTTCGTCGAGAAGCGCAAGCCCGTGTTCAAGGGGAAGTGAGCGAAGCCGGCGCCGGCAGGCGCCGGGTTCCTTTTGTGGTCAGAATCCGGCGACCGTTTCCAGAGATTTGCCGGCCTGTGCGTGCGCGCGCCGAGTGGTGTCGAACCGCTCCGCGAGCGGCGGCGGCAACTGGACCTCCTTGGAGAATTCCGGCAGGGCACGAAGCTTGCCGAACCATGCATCGACGCGCGGATGCAGACGGGCAAACGGATAGCCCGCAAGCGAGAGCCGGTTGACGTAGATGAACCATGCAATATCGAGGACGGAGGGACTATCGCCGAGCAAATACGGCTGACGTGCGAGACGCCGATCGAGCTCGTCGAAAGCCTCGCGGAACTTGAGTGCCGACGCGCGTGCCGTCGTGTCGGTGATCCCCTCCTTCGCAAACCGGTCCCAGAAATCGATCTGTTGCGATATGGCGCCATCCTTCTGTCCTTGGACGGTGCCCGAGCCGCTCGTGGCGTATCTCTTCAGGTCTTCCGGGGATTTCGGCGGCTTCGGGGGCGCGAACACGAAACGGAAGCTCAGCGTACGCAGGTCGAGGTGCAAGTCGTCCTCGTGCTTGAGCAGGGTCGCGGTTTCCTTTTCAGAACCGGGCGGGATGAGCTTGGGCTGCGGAAACGTCTCATCCAGATAGGTGATGATGTCGTTGCTTTCGATATGCACGGCGCCGTCGTGCACGAGGACGGGCACCAGGCCGCGCGGGTTGATGCCCAGGAACCATTCGCCCAGGTTATCGTTCGCGGTGAGATTGACGGGATGCGATTGCCACTCGATTCCCTTCAGATTTAGGAAGACCCGCAGCTTTTGCGAGCACGACGACAGCGAGTGGTGAAGGACGTGCACGCCCTTCCAATCGAGGACCTCGCGGGTTTTGATGTCGGCATCGACCAGTTGAACCATGTCGTCCTCCAAGCAAGCGTGCGACGATCGATCGGCCGGACGCGAGCGTCGTTCGACCCTAACACAGGACGTCGAGACCGGTGGCAATCTCGAATAACGCGCTCATCCCTGCGCCAATCCTAGCTCGGTCAGGATCGCCAACGCCTGCTCCGGTCCCTTGGCCACCCGGCATCCCGCCGCCGCCAGCGCTTCGAGCTTGGCCGTCGCGCTCTCGCGCGCGCTGCCGATGAGCGCGCCGGCATGGCCCATGCGTTTCTCCGCCGGCGCGTACCGCCCCACCATCATGGCCACCACCGGCTTGGGATAGCCGCGCACCGCCTCGGCAAGCGCATATTCCTTGTCGCCGCCGATCTCGCCGCAATAG
>JBAUOM010000338.1:0-4431 GCA_049579765.1 Xanthobacteraceae bacterium | reverse complement strand
CTCCTCAAGAAGTCTGATGAGCTTATCTTCGCCAGATTCGAAATGCGGCATCACCCCTCCTTTGCTCCGGTTTGATTGTCGTACCCCGGCGTGAAGAGCGGCCTGCTCCGCCATCCGATCAACAAATGTTTCTCCGGCAAGGTTCCCGTGACATCAAGTCACTGCGCTGCGCGCGATCAATATCGTGTGAACGCGAAGCGCGTTGAAAAGCCGGCGATGGTGATTACCTGATTTTTATCATGACGGTTGATGCAATATTTTTTCGTACAGAGATTCGATCGACCTCGGGACACCTGTGCGGTTCATACGATCGACTGAAAATCGGCTTGGGCGCATCTTTAACCTCTGCCCGAAATAGCGTCGGCCGGGAACATGCACGCAACGACATCCTTTCGGCGCCGGCTCGCGCGCGCTGGCGCATCCCGCCTCCCGGCTGCGACCACCCGGGGACGTGAGCCGATGTGTGGACTTTGCGGCGAGGTGCGTTTCGACGGCGGTGGCCCGTGCGCCACCGCGAACGAGCGCATGTTGGACGCGCTCGCGGCCCGCGGTCCCGATGCCGGCGGCTGCGTCTCACACCAGCACGTCGCATTCGGTCATCGCCGGCTGAGCATCGTCGATCTCGCGCCCACGTCGCAGCAGCCGATGGTCGATCCCGAGCTCGGCCTCACCATCGTCTTCAACGGCTGCATCTACAATTTCCGCGAGCTGCGCCGCGAGCTCGAAGGCAGGGGGTACCGGTTCTTCTCCGAGGGCGACACCGAGTTGATCCTCAAGGCCTATCATGCCTGGGGGTCGCGGTGCGTCGAACGCTTCAACGGCATGTTCGCATTCGCGATCTGGGAGCGCGACAGCGGCCGCGTGGTGCTGGCACGCGATCGCCTCGGCATCAAGCCGCTCTACCTCGCCGAGACGGAGAACGCGCTGCGCTTCGCCTCGACGCTGCCGGCCTTGCTCGCGGCGGGCGGCATCGACACCGAAATCGATCCGCAGGCGCTGCACCACTATATGAGCTTTCATGCCGCCGTGCCGGCACCGTTCACGATCGTCAAGGGCGTACGCAAGCTCGCGCCGGCGACCATCCTGACCGTCGAGCGCGACGGAGCGCGACGCGAGCAGGTCTATTGGGACTTGCCGGTCCCCGGCGAGCGCAGGCTCGCGTTCGAGGACTGGCGCGAGGCCGTGCGGTGCTCGCTGCGGACCGCGGTCGAACGCCGGCGGGTCGCCGACGTGCCGGTGGGCGTCCTGCTCTCGGGCGGTCTCGACAGCTCGCTGATGGTCGCGCTGCTGGCCGAATCCGGCCGCGACGGCATCGAGACCTTCTCCGTCGGCTTCGAGAGCGTCGGCGATCTCGGGGGCGACGAGTTCGTCTATTCCGATCTGGTCGCGCGCCGGTTCGGCACCGAGCACCATCGCATCAGCATCGATTCGTCGCGTGCGCTCGAAACCCTGCCCGGCGTGGTCGCGGCGATGTCGGAGCCGATGATGAGCCACGACGCCATCGGATTCTACCTCCTGTCCGAGGAGGTCTCGAAGCACGTCAAGGTGGTCCTCAGCGGCCAGGGCGCCGACGAGATCTTCGGCGGCTATCATTGGTATCCGCAGCTGCTGCAGGCCAACGATGCCGTGAGCGAGTATGCCCGGGTCTACTTCGACCGCGACCACGAGGAGATGGGCGACGCGCTTGCGCCGCGCTTCATGAACGGCGACTTCAGCCGCGAGTTCGTGGAGGACTTCTTCGCGCAATCCGGCGCGACCCGCCCGATCGATCAGGCGCTACGCCTCGACGCGCAGATCATGCTGGTCGACGACCCGGTCAAGCGGGTCGACAACATGACCATGGCCTTCGGCCTCGAGGCGCGCGTTCCTTTCCTCGATCACGAGCTGGTCGAGCTCGCCGCCGCCATGCCGGCGGAGATCAAGGTGCGCGACGGCGGCAAGTACGTCCTCAAGGCGGCGGCGCGCGGCATCGTCCCCGACGAGATCATCGACCGGCCGAAGGGTTACTTCCCGGTGCCGGCGCTCAAATACCTGCGCGGCCCGTATCTCGACTTCGTGCGCGACGTGCTCAACGAGCCCGCGGCGCGCGAGCGCGGGCTGTTCCGGCGCGACTATGTCGAACGCCTGCTGGCCGATCCGGAAGGGCAGCTCACGCCCAAGGGCCATTCCAAGCTCTGGCAGGTGGCGTTGCTGGAATCCTGGCTGCAGACGCATGTCTGACACCCGCCTTCGGCGAGGGTCGTGACGAGGCGCTAAAGCATGATCCCGAAAAGTGCGCAGCGGTTTTCGGAAAAGATCATGCTCAGACAAGAAGCTAGCGCGTGATCCCGAAAAGTGGATACCGGTTTTCGGAAAAGATCACGCGCAAAACAAAAGCTTAGAGCGGGATGATGATTCAACGAAAAATCATCCCGCTCTAGGTCTCCCCCTTCGCCTTGCGCTCGCGGTGCAGGAGATAGAGGCCGGAGGCGACCACGATCCCCGCGCCGGTAAGCGTGAAGCGGTTGGGCACGTCGCCGAACACCAGGAAGCCCGACGCGGTCACCAGCACGATCTCGGTATAGATGAAGGGCGACAGCACGGCGGCCGGCGCCAGCCGGTGGGCCGCGATCAGGAGATAGTGGCCGAAGCTGCCCATCGCCCCCGACGCCACCATCAGCGTGATGACGAGCGGATCGCTCGGCGTGGTCCAGACGAACGGCACGACCGGGAGCAGCACCACGGCCCCGACGATGTTCGAATAGAACAGCGTGGTGCCGTTGGAGTCGGTGCGGGCGAGGATGCGGGTGGTGATGGAATAGAGCGCATAGAACAGCGCGGCCGACAGCGACAGCAGCGCCGCCGGCTGGAACGTGCCCAGTCCCGGGCGGACCACCACCAGCACGCCGACGAAGCCCACGGCGATCGCGCACCAGCGCCGCCAGCGCACCCATTCGCCCAGCATCGGCCCCGACAGCGCGGCGACGATGAAGGGCGTCGAGAACACCAGCGCGATCGCCTCGTCGAGCTGCAGGTAGCGCAAGGCGGCGAAATTGCCCAGCGTCGACCCGAGCAGCAGCATCGAGCGCACGATCTGCAGCACCGGCCGGGTGGTGCGGGCGAGGCCGGGACGCGTCCATGGATTCGACACGATGAACGGGAACACGAATGCCCCGGTGTAGCGCGCCCACACCACCTGGAGCGTGCTCATGTAGAGATTGAGGTATTTCGCCGTCGTGTCGAGCATGGCAAAACACGCCACCGCCCCGCACATCAGTGCGATGCCGGTGAGGCGCGCGACGCGCTCTTGTGATGCGAGGTCGGGCATGCTGGGGAGCGATGCGATGGAACGTAGGATCAATTGGCACTTCCGAGGAGGCGACACAATGCGGACTTTCGGCCGGATCGCCGTTATCGCGGTCATGCTCACGTCGCTCACCGGCATGGCGGCCGCGGCCGACATCCGCGTGCTCGGCGTCGGCGCGGTGCAGAGCGCGGTCGCGGACCTCGGGCGCGACTTCGCCAGGGAGAGCGGCCATCGCGTGGTCCTGACCGCCGCCGCGCCCGCCGCCGTCATGCGAAAGATCGAGGACGGCGAGGTGTTCGACGCCGTCATCGTATCCGAGCCGGCGATGGACGAGCTCGACAAGGACGGCACGGTCAATCCGGAAAGCCGGGTACGGCTCGCCAATGGCGGCGTCGGGGTCGCGGTGCGCGCGGGCGCGCCGCGTCCCGATCTGTCCACGCCGGAGACGTTCAAGCAGGCGCTGCTGGCGGCGAAGTCGGTGGTCTATGCGGATGCGGCGCTGCCCGACCGGCGCGATGGGCCGGTGGAGGAACTCCTCGCCAAGGCGGGGATTCTCGATGCCGTCGAGCCGAAGCTGCGCCTCGTTACGGACCCCGCGGAGGGCCAGGCGCTGATCGCCAAGGGCGAGGCGGACCTCGGCCTCTACGACGTCAGCGAAATCCCGCTGCGGCAGGGCGTCGAGCTCGCCGGGCCGGTGCCGTCGGCGCTGCAGGTTTCGACCACCTATGAGGGCGCCTTGATGTCGGACGGCGCGGTGCCGGAGGCGGCGCGGGCGTTCATCCAGTTCCTCTCCAGTCCCGACGCGCGCGCCAAGTGGCATGCCGCCAGGCTCGAGCCGCTGGCGGATCATTGACGCGAGGTCTGGTGGGATTGGCTCAGGCGCCTCGCCGTCACGCCCGCGCTTGTCGCGGATACATCGGCATATGGCTCGATCATGGGCGGAAGATCACTCCCGCGGGATCAATGCAGCAGGAACACCGGCACGTCGGCGTGTTCGAGCACGGCCTGCGTGCAGCCCCCGAAGATTTCCTGGCGCAGCGCACCGGTCCCGTAGCTGCCCATGACCAGGAGATCGGCGCGACAGGCCTTGGCCGCCGATCCCAGCAGCATGGCGACCGGGCGGCCGTCGGCTTTGAGCGTCTGCG
>JBAUOM010000337.1:0-9680 GCA_049579765.1 Xanthobacteraceae bacterium | reverse complement strand
GAGCGCGGCTACCGGGTGGTGACGACGCCCTTGACCTCGTTCCTGCGCAGCGGCGGCTCGGCCTTCTGCCTGACCTTGCGGCTCGACCGCCGGTCGGACGCGGGTTCCGCAGCGGCCGACCGCGCGGTGGCGTGACCCGCGCCGCCGCCTCGCCGACGCGCCGAATCTCCCTGACAACCGCAACGGTTCTGCTAAGCTTCGCGCCAGTCACGGACGCAAAGCCGAACCGGCCGGAATGACGGCCGCAGCAGAACGGCGGCGTCCGCACGGGAAACGCAAGGGAGAACTGCATCATGCTCAAACGCAGGATGACGCGGCGTCGTTTTCTGGCGACGACGGCCGCCTCGACCACGCTCGTTGCCATGCCGTATGTGCGCGGCGCCCATGCAGCCGGCAAGCTCGCGATCGGCTTCTGGGACCACTGGGTTCCCGGCGCCAACAACGCCACGACCGCGCTGGTCAACGAGTGGGCCGCCAAGGAGAAGGTCGAGGTTTCGATTGACTACATCACCTCGCAGGGCAACAAGAACCTGCTGACCATCGCCGCCGAGGCGCAGGCGCGCTCGGGACACGACATCTTCGCCTTCCCGAGCTGGGAACCGCAGGCCCACGCCAAGGACCTCGAGCCGGTCAGCGACATCATGGCGGAGCTGATCAAGCAGAACGGCGCGGTGAACCCCACCGTCGAATACCTCGCCCGCGCCAACGGCACCTGGCTCGCGGTGCCGGCGACCGTCGGCAGCCAGATCAAGGGGCCGTGCTCGCGCATCGACCTGCTCAAGCAGCATGCCGGCATCGACGTGGTCGCCATGTATCCCGCCGGCAGCCCGCCGAAGGCGGAAGCCTGGACGCTGGACGCCCTGCTCAAGGCCGCGGAAGCCTGCCACAAGGCCGGCCATCCGTTCGGGATCGGGCTCGGCAACACCGAGGACAACGTCGACACCGCCGGCGCGATCTTCCAGTCCTTCGGTGCCCACCTGGTCGACGAGAAAGGCAACGTCTCGGTCAAGTCGGACCCGGTGCGCAAGGCGCTCGAATACTACAAGAAGCTCGCGCAGTTCCTGCCGCCGGACGCTCCCGCCTGGGACAACGCGTCCAACAACAAGTATCTCGTCTCCGGCAAGGGCGCGCTGATCATGAACCCGCCGAGCGCCTGGGCGGTGGCCAAGCGCGACGCGCCGAAGATCGCCGAGCAATTGTGGACGCACGGCATGCCCTCAGGCCCGAACGGCCGCTACGCGCCGTTCCTGCCGTATTTCTGGGGCGTCTGGAACTTCAGCAAGAACAAGTCGGCGGCCAAGAGCCTGCTGGTGCATCTGTCGCAGCAATCCTCGGCGGAGAAGATGGTGGAGGCGAGCGCGGGCTACGACCTGCCGTCGTTCGCCAAATTCACCACGTTCAAGACCTGGGCCGAGGAAGGGCCGCCCAAGGGCACGCTCTATCACTACCCGAACCCGCATAACCACCAGACGCTTTCGGTCGCGGCCGCGCCGGCGCCGCCGCAGATCGCGCATCAGATCTATACCCAGGCGATCCAGACCAAGATGGTGGTGCGGTTCATGCAGGGCGAGCCGATGGACAAGACGCTCGCCTGGGCGGAAAGCGAAATCGAAGGCTTCATGCGGACCTGAGCTAGCGCTCGGTAGTGCCGCCCGCCGAGGACGCGGGCGGCGCCACCGCCGCGCGCGGCGGCGGGCATCTCCGCCGGGTGAGCATTCCCGCTGCCGCTGAAATTCGAGACGTTTATCGTGTAGCCCGGATGAGCGAAGCGATATCCGGGGCTCATGCCGCGCGGCGAGGCCGCCCCGCATGTCGCTCCGCTCATGCGAGCTACGAAGCTACGCGCGAGGTAGCGCATGGTCGACGCGGCACTCGAGGTCCCTGCCCTCTCCGGCGGCACGCGGCGGCGCTCCGCCTTGCGCCGCGCGATGCGGCGCAAATCCACCGTCGCGTTGCTGATGACGCTGCCGCTGATCCTGCTGATCGCGCTCCTGGTCCTCTACCCCGCCTTCTATTCGATCCATCTCGCGACCCTCAACAAGTCGATGGAGCGCTTCGTCGGTTTCGGAAATTTCCTCTTCCTGTTCAAGCGCGAGACGTTCTGGATGGTGGTGCGGCAGTCCTGCCTGTTCGCCATCACCGCCGTGATCTTCAAGGCGCTGATCGGCTTCATCGTCGCGCATTTCGTGCACAACATCCCAAGCCGCGGCCAGCGCAAGTGGCGCGGCATGCTGCTGGTGCCGTGGGTCATCCCGCCGGCCATGAGCTGTCTCGCCTGGCTGTGGCTGTTCGATCCCTCCTACAGCGCCTTCAACTGGATCCTGGCGCAGTTCGGCTTGGACCCCGTGCCCTGGACGGGCGACGCCAACTGGGCGCGCTTCTCCGTCATCCTGGTCAACGTCTGGATCGGCGCGCCGTTCTTCATGATCATGTATCTGGCGGCGCTGAAATCGGTGCCCGAGCAGCTCTACGAGGCGGCCTCGATCGACGGGGCCACGTGGTGGCAACGCATCTGGTACGTGACCCTGCCGATGATGCGCAACATCATCGCCATCACCGCGCTGTTCTCGCTGATCGTGACCTTCGCCAATTTCGACATCGTGCGCATCCTGACCGCGGGCGGACCGCTCGACAAGACGCACGTCTTCGCCACCTGGGCGTTCTGGCTCGGCATCCAGGGCAGCGACATTCCCCTCGGCGCCAGCGTCTCGCTGTTCATGGTGCCGATCCTCGCCGTCGCCGCGGTGTTCATCCTGCGCGACATCCACCGCCGCGCGAACGAAATGTCATGACCGCCGCATCCGTCACGACCACCGGCACGACGGCGGCCCGCCGCGGAAAATACGGCAGCATGAGCCGCGACCGGCGCTGGGCGCTGCGCTGGTCGTATTTCTTCCTCGTCGTGTTCGCGATCTTCTTCCTGATGCCGCCGGTCTACATGCTGATCACCTCGCTGAAGACCAGCGCGGAGATTTCAGCCGCCACCAATCCGTGGTGGGTCTACCATCCGACCTTGGGCAATTACCTCGAGCTCCTGACCTCCAGCCAATACCTGACCTTCTTCCGCAACTCCGCGCTGGTCTCGATCATCGTGGTGACCATCACCATGCTGATCAGCGTGCCCGCCGCCTTCGCGCTGTCGCGCATGCGGTTCTGGGGCTCGGCCGCGCTCGCCACCGGAATCTTCCTCACCTACCTGGTGCCGGAGACGCTGCTGTTCATCCCGCTGTTCAAGATGTTCGCCCTGGCCGACGAATATGCCGGCATCCAGCTGATCAATCGCTGGTGGGTGCTGCTGCTGCTCTATCCGACGCTGACGGTGCCGTTCTGCACCTGGATCATGATCGGCTACTTCGCCTCGATCCCGAAGGAGCTCGACGAGGCGGCGCTGATGGACGGCGCGAACTACCGCCAGATCCTGACCCGCGTGTTCATCCCGGTGGCGCTGCCCGGGCTGATCGCCGCGACCATCTTCGCCTTCACCGTGTCGTGGGCGCAGTTCCTCTATCCGCTCGCCTTCACCACCTCCGCCGACCAGCTGGTGCTGCCGGTCGGCATCATCACCACCCTGATCAAGGGCGACGTGTTCAACTGGGGGCAGATCATGACCGGGGCGCTGCTCGGCGCCGCCCCGCCGCTGATCATCTACGCCTTCCTGATGGACTACTACATCGCCGGGCTCACCGCCGGCGCCACCAAGGGATAGCGGATGGCCCAGCTCTCGCTGCGCAAGGTGGTCAAGCGCTTCGACGACACCGAGGCGGTGCGCGGCATCGACCTCGACATCGCCGACAAGGAATTCGTGGTGCTGGTGGGTCCCTCCGGCTGCGGCAAGTCGACGACGCTGCGGATGATCGCCGGGCTCGAGGAGGTTTCCGGCGGCGAGATCGCGGTCGACGGCGAGGTGGTCAACGACGTGCCGCCGAAGGACCGCGACATGGCCATGGTGTTCCAGAACTACGCGCTCTATCCGCACATGACCGTGTACGAGAACATGTCGTTCGGGCTGCGGCTGAAGCGCTATCCCAAGGACGAGATCGCGCGCCGCGTGCGCGAGGCCGCGCGCATCCTCGACATCACGGAATTGCTCGAAAGAAAGCCGCGCCAGCTCTCCGGCGGCCAACGCCAGCGCGTGGCGATGGGCCGCGCGATCGTGCGCAATCCGAAGGTCTTCCTGTTCGACGAGCCCTTGTCCAACCTCGACGCCAAGCTGCGCGTGCAGATGCGCACGGAGATCAAGCGCGTGCACCAGAAGGTGCGCACCACCACCGTCTACGTTACCCACGACCAGGTCGAGGCGATGACGCTGGCCGACCGCGTGGTGGTCATGAACGGCGGCCGCATCGAGCAGATCGGGAGCCCCAACGATCTCTACCACGCGCCGTTGACCCGCTTCGTCGCCGGCTTCATCGGCTCGCCGGCGATGAACTTCCTGCCCTGCCGGCTGGAGCAGAGCGGCGGCACCCTCGCGGTGCGCGTGAGCGACGACATCGTGCTGCCGGTGCCGACGTCGTGCGCGCAGCGCTACCGCCCCCATGCCGGGCGCGCCGGCCTGACCTTCGGGCTGCGGCCCGAGCACCTGACCGAGGCCAAGTCCAACGGCGCGCACGAGATCGGCTATCTCGACGCCGTGATCGAGGTCGCCGAGCCGCTCGGGATGGAGACGCTGGTGTTCTTCCGCATCAACGGCATCGACGTGTGCGGGCGGGTGAGCCCTTCCGCGGGCGCGCGCGAGGGCGCCCGCATGCGGCTTCAGGCGAGCCTCGCCCACATGCACCTCCTCGACGACGCCACCGGGCGGGTGATCTGACAGCATTTCGATAGCCCGGACGGCCTGCGAGGTTGTGGCCACGCAGGCGGTCAAAATCTTTGCGTGTGTATTATTGATCTAGCACGCATAGCGTGCAATAATGCCCTACCCTGTTCGAGCCCGCTCCGGCTGCTCAGGCGGCGACGCCTGCGGCGCGCAGCAGGGCCCGAGTGCTCGGCGCGTTCGATAGGAACGGCGATGGCAGACGACTCGAAGCTCCCGAACATCGGAGGAAACGGCTTCGTCTGGATTCTGCTGGTGGTGGCCGGCACATTTTTTGTCACGCGTCAGCTGCCGCTGGAGGGTAGTCGGCCGGCGAGCACGGAGCACTCCCTGCTCGAACGGGCCGGGGAGCAGCACGTCGATGCGCGGCTGTGGCAGGATCCCTTCGCGGCCGTCGCCGACGCATTGACCAAATCGCCGGAGCTCAAGCCGGAAAACTGCAACCGCAGCGACGCCGGATACAAAGACATTGAAACCTATTGTCGGCCGCCTTTGCAGGCGGCACGAGGTGCACCCGACCTTACGCTGCTGGTGTCGGTCTCGGGAACGCCCTACGCGGAGGACCAGGAAGCACGTCGACGCCAGCGTTACGCGGTCCTGGCAGGACTCGACGCCGAGGGCTTCGTGCCGGAGGATCCGCAGCACATCGGGTTCTACTGGCCGTACGTGCCTCCGCCGCCGCCGCCGTCGCTCATGGTCCGGCTGGTTGCGGCGCCGGCGGATGCGTCCGCGGTCCAGGTGCCGGTCTCGCCGCCTGCACATGCCAGGAGATTGCCGAAAGTCGTTCCATACGAGTGGTTCGAGCGCAGGCCCGAGCGGGCCAAGACCGGGACGGGATATCAGCGCATTCTGCTGCTTTGGTTCGACGAAGAGGCATTGGCAGCGCCGGCACCGGCCGCGCCAACACCAGGCGTATCCGCGCAGGCCGTGTCCGCTGATGCGCAACCGCGGCGGCGACGCACGGCCCCGCTGAAACAATTCGGCGAGCTGTTGTGTCCCTATCTTCGTCATCAGGACGAATCCAAGGACACGGTCAAGATCCTCGGCCCGCAACTCTCGACCACGCTGAAGGCGGTGGTCGATGAGATCGAAGCGGCCGACTGGTCGAAAGAAGACTGGTCGAGTGGCGCTTGCCGGGGTTCGCGCGCCCCTCCCTTCTACGTCTCTCAGGCGACCGTCAGCGATGACATCCTGCTTTCCAGCCGTTCGATGGATCGGTCCTGCCTCGCCTCGAATACGTGCCTGAGCGCATTCTTCGACCAGGAAAAGAGCATCAGGCTGTACCGCCTCACCGCCACCGACGATGCGCTCGCAAGCGCCATCGGAGAGGAGCTGAGGCTGCGCGGTATCGGCAGGCCCGGTCCGATCGGCTGGTTGTACGCGCGCTTCGAGACCCTGGTGGAGACCGTCGGCGCCAAACTGGGCCTGCACGGCGGCAGTGGACAGGATCGCCGCGGCCCCCTCGCGCTGGCCTCCAAATGGTATGCGGGCTATGAGGCGCGCATAAAAGAGATCGGAAACAAGCTGGGGCTGCGTCGCCACGGCCACATCGCGCTGATCTCGGAATGGGACACGCTCTACGGGCGGGCGCTGCCGGACACGATGGCGCGATGTCTGGCACAGTCTCCGTGCGAGCGGGTCGGCGACGACCCATTTCACGCCAAGGACTGGCTGCATCCGTTCAAGTATCTACGCGGCCTCGACGGCCAGATGCCAGATGTCGGCGGCTTGGGCTTCGGCAGCAATGCCAAGGACGCCGGAAGCAAGCAGGACAAGGACAGCAAGAACAGCGTCAAGAGCCCGCCCGATCCGAGCGTGAAGGACCGCGCCGAGGGCCAGGGCCAGTTCGACTACCTGCGGCGGCTCGGGGATCGTATCCAACAGCTCGATGCGCAGTTACGCCGGGATGGCGAGCAAGGCATCGAGGCGGTCGGTGTGCTCGGCTCCGATCTCTACGACAAGCTGCTGGTGCTGCAGGCGCTGCGACCACTGCTGCCGGATTCCTGGTTTTTCACCACCGACCTCGATGCCCTGCTGCTGAATCCGAGCGCGCAGACCCGCACCCGCAACCTGCTGGTCGCCTCGAGTTTCGGCCTGCAACTGCGGCCAGACATTCAACGGGAGATTCCGCCGTTCCGGGGCAACTACCAGACCGCCGAATTCCTGGCCGCCCGCGTCGCGATCCACAGCGACGGCGCCCCCAATCCGTGCTGGTCGCAGTCTCCGCTGCTGTTCGAGATCGGCAGCGCGCGCGAATTTCAGTTCGCAACCGCAGCCCCGCGAGCCAATGACACATCGTGCAAGGATGCCTTGCTCGACTGCGCAGCGAGCGGGCCCGGAAATCAGGCCCCGGGACAATGCACGCCTCCCAACACCGAAAGCCGGCGCGACGATCACGAGGACTGCCGGAGCGACCTGATCGGCTGCCGGCTGATCCAACCAATCGCCGCGGCAATGGTGCCGCGGGCGAGCGTGTATTCGGCGCTGGGTCTCGTCGCCATTGGACTAGGACTTATCCTGTGTATGCCCGCGAGCTTCAAACCGCTCAGGCATCGAGCCTTGCACGGCATTGATGCATTCTTGCGCGGCGCAAAGAGCAACCGGCGGCTCCTGGGGCGGGGCCTCGCTACTTTTGCCGTCCTCGGCGTGATCATCGTCCTGCTGGGCGGATTTCTTTACCTGGGATTGCCGCCGCTCGGCGACTGGCTGACGCGAGATGGCCAGCCGATGACGCTGGCGCTCGAAGGCATCAGCGTCTGGCCCACGATTTTTCTGCGCCTGGCGACGCTGCTGCTTTGCATTCGGCTGCTCTTGTTCAGCTGGCAGAAGCTCGACGACAACATGACGAAGATCGCGCAGGATCTGCATCTCGGGCAGACGCGGCAGAAGGTGCAGCGCCAGCGCTCGGACCTCATCGGCGATGGTCCGCCATGGGTCCGATTGGCGCGGCGGTGCGGCTATCATCTGCCGGACGCTGCCGGCATCATGCCGGGCGGAGACGTGTCGCGCTTCTGGCGCAGATACGTCTATCAAGGGCGCGGGACAGCTCGGCTCGGCCGCGTCGCCGCCGGGGTGGTCGCCATGCTCGTGCTCTGGGGAATTCTCTCCCTGATCTTCGGCAATCCGCATGCCCCGGCCAGGGGCGGCACAAGTTTCGTCCTCTACGGTGCCATCACGTTCTTGCTCTTCCTGTCCACGCTCGTGCTGATCTTCTTCGTCGCGGACGCAACATTGCTCTGTTGGCGCCTCGTCCGGGATTGTCGCACCGAGACGGCCATCTGGCCGGCGGAGACCCTGCAGGAGTTCAGCGGCCGGCTGCACCTCCCGCAGGAATTTCTCGACGACTGGATCGACCTCATCTTCATCGCCAAGCGCACCAAATGCATCAACACCCTGTTGTATTGGCCGTTCCTGATCCTGGCCCTCATCGTGATTTCCCACAGTCCGCTGCTGGCCAAGTACGGCCGCAGCATCCCGGACCTCGTCGCAATCGGGGTCGCGGTCCTCATCGTCACCGCCTGCGCGGTGGCGCTGCGATGGGCCGCCGAGGACTCGCGCGCCAAGGCGCGCCGCCGGCTCAACGAGCGTCTCATGGCCGCCAGAGCCCAGGACGACGGCGCTCAACTTGCGAGCCGATTGGAGCTGCTGTTGCGGCGAGTGGAAGAGGTGCGCGACGGCGCGTTCAGCCCATTCTCACAGCAGCCGCTGGTGCGCGCCATGCTGCTGCCGCTCGGCAGTCTCGGCGGCACGGCGCTGCTGCAATACATGCTCGTACCGGGCTTCGGCTGATGCCAACCATTGACGCCTCCGGCTCGGCGGCTCGGGACATCAGCGCAGCCGCCCGCATGCGGCTCGCAGGCGAGCCTCGCCCTCCTCGACGGCACGACCGGGCGGGTGATCCAGCCCGGTACGGGGCACGACGAATCCCGGATCTCGTCGCCGTTCCGCGCCATGGTTAACCATAGGTTGAGAGGAGGTCCGCGCCGGGCGCGAAGTCACACAGCCGTTTCCACGCCTCTGCTAAAATTACCGCCTGAGCGCTGTGAAATCCGGGAAAGCCCGATGACCGACAACAACCTTCAAAAGCATTCTCCCGCCTACCGTCTTCCGGCTTCCGGCTTCCGATTTGGATTTCCTCCTCGGCGATTCCATGCAGGGCGTTCGCTTTCTGCTGGAGTTCGCCAAGGCCGAAGAGCGGATGCGCCTGTGGGGTATCCGCACGACGATCCTGGTGTTGGGCAGCGCCCGTATCCGCGAGCACCGTGCCGGCGATCGCGTAGCCTCGGCGGACGGCTCGCGGCGGGACATGTCGCACTGGTACGACGAGTCGCGCCGCTTCGGCCGGATCGTGTCGGAACGCGGGGGCGCATTGGCCCCCGTCGATGGCCAGCGCGACAACGTCATCGTGACCGGCGGCGGCCCTGGCATCATGGAGGCGGCCAACCGCGGCGCAGCGGACGTCGGCGCGCCCTCCATCGGCTTCAACATCCAACTGCCGCGCGAGCAGGAGCCGAACCCCTATTCGACCCCGGACCTCACGTTCCTGTTCCACTCCTTCACCATGCGCAAGATGCACCTGGCGATGCGCGCGGCGGCGGCGGTGGCTTTCCCCGGCGGGTTCGGCACGCTGGCCGAGCTGTTCGAAGTCCTCACGCAGGTGCAGACGCGAAAGGGGCGCATCATCCCCATCGTTTGCGTCGACCGCGATTACTGGACGCGGATCGTCAATTTCGACGCTCTCCTCGAGGCAGGGGTGATCGCTCCGGCCGATTTCGAGATCTTGAAGTTCGCCGACGATGCGGAAGGCGCCTGGCAAGCGCTGGTTGCGGCCGGTGTCACGGACCCCAAGGCCCGGCGGGACCCGGGC
>JBAUOM010000336.1:0-8832 GCA_049579765.1 Xanthobacteraceae bacterium | reverse complement strand
GGCCGTAGGCCACGACCACGGCCAAGTCCGCGCGATGGGCGCGGACGGCCTCCGCCGCCTGCGGCGTGCGCAGGGTGGCCGGCGTGAGCACGGTGAGCCCGAAGCGGCGCGCCTCGCGCTCGACCGGGCTCGGCACGAGGTCGAGGCCCCGCCGCCCGCCAGGCTTCGGTGCGCGCGTAAAGACCGCCGTCACCTCATGCCCGCGGCCCAGGATCTCGACCAATGTCGGCACCGCGAAATCCGGCGTGCCCATGAATACGATACGCAGCGGCATGTCACACCGCGGCACCGGCAAGCCAAGCCTCGCCGCGGCGGCGAAGCACGCGTTCCGCTTCGCTGTCGCGGATCACCACCGCATCCGGGATCGTTCGGCCGCGTTTGGATTGCCGCAGCTGCATGAAGGCAAAGCCGCTCTGCGGCCCTTCCAGCGCGGCCTGCGAGTAAACCGAAGCAGCATCGCGCGTCGGCACCACCGGGTCGAGCCGGTCCTTGTCGTAGATGCAGTTCCATTCGCGGATGCGCCAGACCTCCGCGCGCTTCTCGAACAGGTCGTGGAAACGCGCATACGACGTGTAGTCGAACAGGCTTCCGTCGATGAACTCCCGAATCAGGATAAGCGCGTCGGTCTCGAGCATGGCGCGCGTTCCCCTGACCTCCGCGCGCATGTTGCCGAGCCAATGCTTGCGGTGCTCCTCGGGCCTGCGTACCGCTGCCATCGCCTTCGAGCGCTCGATGAAGCCGTCCACCGAGCCGGAATACCACGACACGGTGACGCTCGCGTCGGGGTGAAAGCACGCCCGCAGCGCATCCCATTCGCCGAGATCGAGGTGGAACGCCCAGTGCCACCTGACGTCACGGATCAGAAGCTTGTCCAGCGCGCTCGCCCATTCCGTAGATTCCTGCACCGTTCCGTCCTCCCCCGCCATTCGAGCGCGGCCGCCCGCGCGGTTGCGCGGCCTTGCGATCGCCCAGCTCCCTCGACCGGGTCAATCGCTCGCCATGCCGCATCTGCCGAATACGCGCAGCCACCCTGCCCTGTTCGCGCGTGGGATCAACGATATCGCGCGCGACGGAAATTGCGCCGCCCGCCGAAAAGTCACGCCGTCTCCGCCGCGCGCTTCGCTGCCTTGCTGAATTTCTTGAGCACGCGGTCACGCTTGAGCTTGGACAGGTGGTCGATGAACAAGATGCCGTTCAGGTGATCGATCTCGTGCTGCAGGCAGGTGGCGAGCAGCCCGCTGGCCTCGATCTCGTGCGGTTTGCCCTCGAGATCGAGATATTTCACCTTCACCCGGGCGGGGCGTTCGACGTCCCCGTAATATTCCGGGATCGACAGGCAGCCCTCCTCGTAGATCGCCTTTTCCTCGGACACCCAGAGAATTTCCGGGTTGACGAAGACCTGCGGGTTCTTCGGCTCGTCCTTCTTGGCGAGATCCATGGTGACGACCCGCCTGGGCGTGCCGACCTGGATGGCGGCAAGCCCGATGCCGGGCGCGTCGTACATGGTCTCCAACATGTCCTCGACCAGCTTGCGGATGGCGGCATCGATCGCCTTCAGCGGTTCGGAGACCTGCCGCAATCGCTTGTCCGGGAGAATGAGAATGTCTCGCAACGCCATGGCGGCGATGTAAGCGGTCCCCGGAACTCGGTCAATGTGTGGGCCTTTGCGGGTGCTGTGGAGGGCGCGCCGGCAGGGCGTTGATTTTCCGTTCACTTTTTGTTCATATGCTGCGAATCGATGTAGGCTCGTCCTCGATGACCGACGTCCCAAGCCTCGCCGTTGCCGTCGCGCTTGCGGTTCTCGCCGTGGTGGGCGTGCTGGTCATTCTCGCGCTGCGCCGGCGCGGTCCGCCGGCCGCCGATCTCCAGTTGGTCGAGCTGGCGCGGCTGCAGGCGGAGACCGCGGTGCGCATCGATGCCATGCGCGAGATGCTGAGCGGCCGCCAGGCCGAGCTACAGCGCTCCGTCAATGAGCGGCTCGACACGGTGACCCATCATCTCAACCAGTCGATGACCACCACGCGCCAGCACACTACCGAGAACCTGCAAAAGCTCAACGAGCGGCTTGCCGTCATCGACAACGCGCAGAAGAACATCACCGATCTGGCCTCGCAGGTGACCTCGCTGCAAAACGTGCTCGCCAACAAGCAGCAGCGCGGCGCGTTCGGGCAAGGCCGCATGGAACTCATCGTCCGCGACGGGCTGCCGAAGGGCTGCTACGAATTCCAATTCACGCTTTCGAACCGCAGCCGTCCGGACTGCGCGGTGTTCCTGCCGGACAAGCGCCCGCTGGTGATCGACGCCAAGTTCCCGCTCGAAGCCGTGACCGCGTTTCGCGACGCCAAGACCGACGACGAACGCAAGCAGGCCGCGGCGCGGCTGCGCCACGACCTCGGCAAGCACGTCGGCGACATCGCCGGCAAATATCTCATCCCGGGCGAGACGCAGGACCTCGCGCTGATGTTCGTGCCCTCGGAGTCGGTTTATGCCGAATTGCACGACGGATTCGACGACATCGTGCAAAAGGCGTTCCGCTCCAAGGTCGTCATCGTGTCGCCGTCGCTGTTGATGCTCGCCATCCAGGTCGTCCAGCAGATCCAGAAGGACGCCCGCATGCGCGAGGCCGCCGACCGGATTCACGCCGAGGTCGGCCACCTCATGGACGATCTGCGCCGTCTCAACGAACGCGTGCTGAAGCTGCAGCAGCATTTCACGCACGCCAACGAGGACGTGCGGCAAATCCTCATTTCGGCGGAGAAGATCGAAAAGCGGGGAGCGCGCATCGAGGAGGTCGAGTTCGACGATGCCGGCGAGCCCCCGGCCGATGCGGTGGTTATCCCCGCCCCCATGCGCCGGCTGCAGGCGCGGGAATAGCGCGCCGTTATTCCTGTTTCCGGCCCAGCCCGAGCTCGGCGACGAAACGCCGCGCCTCTTCGATCTGCTGCAGCGCGAATTTTCGGTAGTCTTCGCTGCTCAAGTAGAACAGCTCCTGGTCGAGCTTCGCCATCGCCGCGGCATAGGACGGCTCCTCCAGTCCCTTCTTGAAGGCGTCGTGCAGAGTCGCGACGACCGTCGGCTCCATGCCCTTCGGGCCGGCGATGCCGAACGGCGAGTTCGAGACCATGTCGATGCCGATCTCGCGCAGGATCGGAACGTCCGGCCAGTTCCTGGTGCGGGCGGCGCCCCAGGTCACCAGCAGCCGGAAGCGGCCGGCATTGACGAGCGGCGCCCATCCGCTCGAATCCGCGACCGCGTGGATGTGGCCGCCCAGCAGCGCGTTCATCGCCTCGGCATTGCCCTTGAACGGGACGTGCGTCCACTTGAGGCCCTGCCGCTTGGCGATCTGCTCCATCGTGATGTGCAGGCTGGTGCCGGTCCCCGGCGTTCCATAGTTGATCTTGCCCGGATTGGCCTTCGCATCCGCAATCAGCTCCTGAAACGTCTTCCACGGCGCATCGTCGCGCACGACGACGCCGAAGGTATACCCGCTGACGCCGATGATGTAGGTGAAGTCGGTGGCCGGGTCGAAGGTCGTCTTCGTCATGAAGGGAAAACGAAAGACGGTGATGGGAATCTGCGTGATCGTGTAGCCGTCGGGCTTTGCGGTCGCGGCCATCTGGCCCGGGCCGAGCGTGCCGGAACCACCGGACCGGTTCTCGATGACGATCGGTTGCCCGAGATGCTTCTCGGTCGCGGCCGCGAGCGCGCGCATCCCCACGTCCGTGGTGCCGCCGGCGGGCCAGGGCACGATCAGGGTCACGGGACGCGTGGGAAAATTCTGCGCCGGCGCAAGGGAAGCCCCTGCGGTCAGACCGAATAGGACGGCGAAAGCCGCGGCAAAGACCGTGCGTTTCATGGCGTTCCCTCCGTCATCGGCCGGATTCTGCGCTTCGCCTGACGACGAGGGCCGCAAGGCTACGCCCGATCACTTTTTGCCGCAATCGCAGGCTTGTGTGGTCCCGCCGATTCAATCATAGCTGCAGCGAATGACCGCGACGCCCGACAGCGTACCCGCTCGCCCGAGCTTCGCCGACACGCTCGCGGTCTACCTCAAGCCGCGCGTGCTGATCGTGCTGTTCCTCGGCTTCTCGGCCGGGCTGCCGCTGGCGCTGTCGGGCTCCACGCTCCTGGTCTGGATGCGGGAAGCGGGCGTCGACCTCGGCACCATCGGCCTGTTCGCGCTCGTGGGCACCCCTTACACGATCAAGTTCCTGTGGGCGCCGGTCGTCGATGCGCTCGACGTACCGGGGCTTGCTCACCTGCTGGGACGGCGGCGGGCTTGGCTCGTGTTCTCACAGCTGTCGTTGATCGCGGCCATCGCATTCCTCGCTTTCTGCGATCCGGTGCGCTCGCCTTGGCTGGTCGCGCTCGGCGCGCTGCTGGTGGCAACGGCGTCGGCCACCCAGGACATCGTCATCGACGCCTTCCGCATCGAGAGCCTGCCCGAAAGCGAGCAGGCCGCCGGCATGGCCTCCTACGTGGCGGCCTATCGGATCGGCATGCTCGCTTCCACGGCGGGCACATTGTTCCTGGTGAGCGGGTTCGAAGGCCTCGGTCTCGGCAAGAGCGCAGCCTGGAGCGCCGGCTACCTCGCCATGGGGGCGCTCGTCGTGATCGGGATCGCCACCACGCTGATCGCGACCGAGCCGGAAAAATCCGCGGCCGCAGAAGCCCGGCACGCCGCCCACGCGCAGGAGAACCCACTCATGCGCGTGGCTCTGGCCGCGTACGGCAGCTTCTCCGAGTTCCTGACCCGCGACCTCGCCATTGTCGTTCTCGCCTTCGTCGTGCTCTACAAGTTCTGCGACGCATTCGCCGGCGCGATGACCGCGCCATTCGTGATCGATCTCGGCTTTTCCCGCAACGATTACGCCGCCATTGTCAAAGGGGTCGGGCTCGCCGCCACACTGATCGGCGGCTTCGCCGGCGGTGCGCTGGCGCGCGCCTATCCGCTGGTCACGAGCTTGTGGATCGGCGCCTTTCTGCAGATGGCCTCGAACCTGGTATTCACGTGGCAGGCGCTCGTCGGGGTCAACTTGTGGGCGCTGACGCTGACGATCACGGTCGAGAACTTCACCGGTGCGATCGGGACCGTCATTTTCATCGCCTACCTTTCCGCCCTGTGCAGCAACCCGTTGCACACGGCGACGCAATATGCGCTGCTCACCGCGCTCGCCGCGGTAGGGCGCACCTATCTGTCGGCCGGGGCCGGCTTCATCGCCGAGCGTACGGGCTGGCCGATGTTCTTCGTCATCAGCGCAGTTACCGCCCTCCCCGGCCTTTTGCTGCTGGTTTGGCTGCAGCAGCGCGGCCATTTCACCAAGCTGGTCAAGCCAACCAGCTTTGTGATGGACGATTAGGCCGCAAGCTGATAGCCCCCGTCCCGGCAGGCAGCGCTCGTCCCCCTCCGATCCCGGACCCGGATGCGGGCCGCCATTCGCGGCTTGACCGGATGCGGATTCACCCCCTGCCCGAAAATGCTCTAAGATGCCTCCGCGACGCGCGAGGGAGGGCCTGGATGGAAAAAGGCGGCAAGAAGCGCTTCTGCCTCGTGCTGGTGAAGCCGTCGCATTACGACGATGACGGCTACGTCATCCAGTGGCTGCGCTCGCCGATCCCGTCAACCTCGCTTGCCGCCCTCTACGGTCTCGCCAAGGATTGCGCCGAACGGCGCGTGCTCGGGCCCGATGTCGAGCTCGAGGTGCACGCGTTCGACGAGACCAATACCCGCATACGCTCCAATCGCATTGCCGCGATGATCCGAGCCGCCGGGGCCGGCATGGTGATGCTGATCGGCGTTCAGTCGAACCAGTTCCCGCGTGCCCTCGACCTGGCCAAGGCGCTGCGCGACCGCGGCATCGCGGTTGCGATCGGTGGATTTCATGTCTCCGGGACGCTCAGCATGCTGGGCGGCATCGATCCCGATCTCGATCGTGCCAAGGCGATCGGCGTGTCGCTGTTCGCGGGCGAGGCCGAAGGTCGGCTGGAGCGGGTCTTGCAGGACGCCGCCGCCGGCGCGCTCGCGCCGCTCTACAACTACATGGATGATCTGCCCGGGCTCGAAGGCACGCCGATCCCGCTGCTCGCCGCCGAGAGCGTACGCCGCACGGCAGGAGGCGCGACCAGTTTCGACGCCGGCCGCGGCTGTCCCTACCAATGCTCGTTCTGCACGATCATCAACGTGCAAGGGCGCAAATCGCGCCGGCGCTCGGCCGCCGATATCGAGAAGATCGTGCGCGTCAGTTACGCCGAGGGAATGCGAAGTTTTTTCATCACCGACGACAATTTCGCCCGCAACAAGGACTGGGAGCCGATCCTCGACCGCCTCATTCAATTGCGCGAGGTGGAGAGGCTCAATATCGGCTTTATCATCCAGGTGGACACGCTCTGCCACAAGCTTCCCAATTTCATCGAGAAATGCGCTCGCGCGGGCGTGCGGCGGGTGTTCATCGGGCTTGAAAATATCAATCCCGACAACCTGCTCGGCGCGAAAAAACGCCAGAACAAGATCACCGAATACCGCAAGATGCTGCTCGCCTGGAAGGCCGCCCGCGTCATCACCTATGCCGGCTACATTCTGGGCTTCCCGAACGACACCCCCGAATTGATTCACCGCGACATCGAAGTCATCAAACGGGAATTGCCGGTCGACCTGCTGGAGTTCTTCTACCTCACGCCGCTGCCGGGCTCCGAGGACCACCGGAGGCTGGTAGACGCCGGCACTCCGCTCGACCCCGACATGAACAAATACGACCTCAATCACGTCACCACGGCCCATTCTCGGATGTCGCGCGAGGAATGGGAGCGCACTTATATGAGCGCATGGCAGTGCTATTACACGATCGATCATATTGAAACCGTGCTTCGCCGCGTGGCTTCGGTGGGAGCCAACGCGAGCAACGCGCTGTTCCTGATCACGTGGTTCAAGGGCAGCATCGATTTCGAGAAGATGCACCCGCTCGAATGCGGCTTTCTTCGGCGCAAGGTCCGCGGCGATCGACGACCGGGCTTCCCGATCGAGCCGGCCTGGCGCTTCTACCCGAAGCACCTCACCGACACTGCCGTGAAGCAGGCGCGGTGGATTTGGTTGTACCTGCGGCTGCGGCGCATCTATCTCCGCATCAAACGCGATCCACAGCGGCTCAAATACACCGACTTCGCGATGGCGTCGGTGGCGGAAGACGAGGCCGCGTCGCGCGAACTTTTCCGCACCACGGCGGCGCAAACCTATCTCACGCAGGAGCGCCGGCTCGAGAAGATTCGGCACGGCGAGGTGGCCTGAAATTCCATCGTCGCGGCAAGACGACGGTTGCCGCCAAGGCCTGCCGCGAGCCTCGAAGGGTGCCCGGCGCTGACGGTCGCGTCAGATCGCCGTCCGCTGCCGGATCGCCGCCGCCAGCGTGCCTTCGTCGAGATAATCGAGCTCGCCGCCGACCGGGACGCCGTGCGCAAGCCGTGTCACCTTCACGCCGGCACCGTGCAGAAGATCGGTGATGTAGTGCACCGTGGTCTGGCCGTCGACCGTGGCATTGAGGGCCAGGATCACCTCGGTCACCGTTGGATCGTGCGCGCGCGCCGTCAGCGCATCGATCGCAAGGTCCTGCGGCCCGATGCCGTCGAGCGGCGAGAGCGTTCCGCCCAAGACGTGATAACGCGCGTTGACCGCGTGCGCGCGCTCGAGCGCCCACAGATCGGCAACATCGGCGACCACGACGATGATCGCGGGATCGCGCCGCACGTCGCTGCAGACTGCGCACGGATTCTGGGTATCGATATTGCCGCATATCCGGCACATTTCGATTTTCTCCAGCGCCGTCTGCATCGCCGCCGCGAGCGGCGCCATGATCTGTTCGCGCTTCTTGAGCAGGAAAAGCGCGGCGCGCCGCGCCGACCGGGGGCCAAGGCCGGGCAGGCGGGCGAGCAGTTGAATGAGACGCTCGATCTCGGGGCCGGCGGCGGCGGGCATGGTGCGACGACCGGCGGTCTGCTGCCGCTCAAAACAATTTCATGCCGGGCGGCAGCGGCAGGCCGCCCGTGACGGCTTTCATCTTTTCCTGCAGCAGCGCTTCGGCTTTGCGCCGCGCGTCGGCATGGGCCGCGACGATAAGGTCCTCGACGATCTCCTTCTCCGACGGCTTGAGAAGCGTGTCGTCGATGCTGACGCCCTTCATCTCGCCCTTGCCGGAGAGCCTGACGGCGACCAACCCGCCGCCCGAGGTGCCCTCGACCTCAAGCTGGTCGAGTTCGGCCTGCATCGCCTCCATCTTGGACTTGAGTTCGGCAGCTTGCTTCATCAGGCCCAGGAAATCGGCCATTGCTCACCTCTCCCGCGCCGCACGCTTGCCGGCGTCAAAGCTCGTCGTCCGGGCGCATCTCGCCGTCGAGCCCGGAACCGTCGTCGTCGAGTGCAAGTTCCACGTCCTCGGCATCGCCCGCCGCCACCCCCTCCTGAACGACCGACCCTCCCTTGCGCACGTCCACGATCTCGGCGCCGGGAAAGCGCGCGAGCACGGCCTGCACCAGCGGGTCCGCGCGCACGCCGCTCTTGAGCTCGGCCTGCCGAGCTTCGCTTTGCGACCTGACGGTCGGCTGACCCGCTTCGGCCGAGACCGCGACCATCCAGCGCCGATTGGTCCATTGCGAAAACTTGCGCGCGAGATCGTTGACCAGCGTCTTCGCGGCGCTCGGCTCGAGACCGATCTCGAGCCGGCCGTCCTCGCAACGCACGAGCCGCACGTCGCGCTCGAGCGCGAGCTTGACGCCGAGGTCGCGCTTCTGCGCGGCGAGCGCGATCAGCTCTTCGAAACGGCCGATGACGAGCGCCGACGGGGC